>NZUQ01000010.1 GCA_002697225.1 Candidatus Poribacteria bacterium | reverse complement strand
GAAAGAATCTGGTGAGATTGATTCACATGATTAAGTATAAAGGACGAGGAGGGGTAAATAAATTTTTGGGTCTTGCTGTTGCCGAACACATTATTCTTATTCTACTTTTCGCAATTTTCGTTTATCAGGAGCCACAGTTAAAAGTGGACAGGACTCCCATCAACGTGGAAATTCTCGTTGATCCAGAAAAGGATAAGAAAAAGAACGTTGAAGAATTGCCTGTTATAAATCCAGTCTCGCAGGAATTCATAACACCACTTGAATTGCCAGTACTTCACTCTTCTCAAGATGTACAGAGTTATCTCGCCAATCCAGATGATTCAGTTGGGTTACCTGATCTTCCACAGAAAAGGCAACCTTTTCAATCGAACTTGGATCGGACTTCCCTTGATACCACGGCATCATCGGGGCACAAACAAGGAGGTTCCGACATCAATGTAGATGTCCCTATTCGATCTCGATCGGTGATGGAAGTAGGTACCTACCAGGCTTCATTGAATCGTCTTGGGGAATCAGATTCAAATGTCAGGGTAAATAAAGAAGGAAGCGGTGGTCGCAGACTCTCAGGGAAATTAGCTACTGGTGGCAACATTACCTCTAGAAAAAATCGTGTGTCGAGTGGGCTNGGTTTTCGAATTAGNGGTCAAGTTGAAGGCCGTACGATTGTTTACAAGCCANGGCCCCCGGAGATAAGAAAAGAATTACAAGGNGGCTTTGTCAAACTCAGTTTTAGTGTTCGACCAGATGGTTCCGTTTTTCAAGTCCGAATCATCGAAAATAGGACAGGAGTATTGAAGCAGGTCGCTATCGAGTACATTTCAAAATTTATGTTTGCGTCACTATCTGAGAATCAAACTCAGATTGATCAATNAGGAGAAATTNACGTTAATTTCGAGCGAGTTTTAAAATAAATATGGATTTTTCTTGCGATTTCGATGTAATGCGATATAATATGCAGATATATAAATAAGGAGGGTTATATTGTGGCAAAGAAGCTTTTAACCGTCGGTATACTTAACGTTTTAATGGTCTACGTTGTAGTCATGTTGATTGGGTGTGCGGGTGGTATATCAGTTGTGCCCCTGAGTGTTAAAATACAAAACGCAGACCGCAAAGTGGAAGCAGCAGGGATGATCGCTATTAGTAATGATCTTGAGCCCGAAAAGAGAAGGGAACTGCTTGCAGATAAGCGTACCCTTTACGATGACGCAATAGCGCTTTATACCGAATGTGCCGTAACTGACAAATATAATCAGAGAGCACATTTTCGAATAGCGGAGATTTATAAAAGTCCGTACCATGAGGTGAAGCTAATACTCTCTGATTCCACTAATCAGAAAGGTCTTAGTGAGTTTCCAGCTAGAACATCAGACGAGTTGTGGGATTTATCGGTGGAGCACTATCAAACTGCTGTTGATTTGGCGCCGACTGGTTATCTCGGTAGTCGCTCGAAAGGTAGTATCTCCGATATTCGAAAGAGTAGAAATCAAATTCAAGAAAGCCTTAGAGTCTATCGTAACCAGCTTTCAGGGGACGATGACCGGGCGAAGCAGACCCAAGATGCTGCCGCGCAAGCCTTATATGATATTGGTGAATCCTACATGAAGCTTGGAAATTACAGGGAAGCAATCGACTCATATGAGAAGTTGGCTGCTGAGTTTCCCGATCATGAGCTTGCGCCTCGTTCACAATTTAAAGTCGGCAATGTCTACTTTTATAAACTATACGATTATTCGAATAAGGGTGGCTGGGGTGCGTTTGTAAAGGTAGCGCAAAATTACGAAGGTTCGTTTGAATCTAAGCAAGCTGAAACTTTGCTTAAAAAGTCGGCACATACGTTGACAGGCATCAAACAGGATCAAGATGATATAAACAAATACACCAATAAAAAAGCCATGGCTATGAGGAAAATGGGGCGTTATGTAACGCCAGATAAACTCTACCAAATGGGGTTCCGCGATAGAATTGTTCAGAACTACCAGAATATTGCTGCGGGTTGGCAAAAAATGGAGAATTTCCCGAATTCGGTTTTTTGCTATAAGGAACTTGCTTACAATTTGCGAGGTAACGCATTCGCTGTTTCAGACGCATTGTACCAAATTGGTCGTTTGTATCAATTGGATGGGCAACTTGAAAACGCGATTTCGGGGTATGAGACTCTGTTTGAGAGAGCTCCTCAATCAATATGGCGTGACGAATGTGTTTATCAGCAAGCAGTCTGCTATCGTGGTATTCGNGAGTTTGAGCTAGCCTACGAAGGTTTTAAGACATATATGAGTTTGGCTGGAAGTCATAGTATTGAAAAACTAAGATACTACCGTGAAGCAGATCAACAGGTACGACAAATGGAACAAGATCAAGATGAAGATGGTTTCATGTTCTATCAGGAACAAGAAGATGGAACATCAGATCGAGATCCAGATGATAATCCAGANANNAAGAAGGAAAGTGAGCCTCAAGCATAAGAGGCTACCATAAACTGGTTTCTTAAAAGCAGGGAGAGGATTTTTCCCTGCTTTTTTTATTCCTCGATTTTGAATCATGAAACTAGTAACTCTTGCAACTTGCAATCTCAATCAGTGGGCCTTGGATTTCCAAGGTAACCTTGAACGCATTCTTGCATCGATTGAAGACGCTAAGAATAAAGGAGCACGTTATCGACTTGGACCTGAACTTGAGATCACTGGCTACGGTTGTGAGGACGCATTTCTTGAGGAAGACACATTTCTACACGCATGGGAGAGTTTTGCTGAGATTATTGGTGACGATTTAACTGAAGGTATTCTGTGTGATATAGGTATTCCGATAATGCATAAAAATGTGCGCTACAATTGTCGCATTTTCGTGCTCAATCGCAAAATTCTATTAATCCGTCCTAAGCTTTNCCTCGCAAATGATGGAAACTATCGTGAATCTCGGTGGTTCACCGCTTGGCACCATACAAGATCGGTTGAAGATTATCATCTGCCTCGTATAATTCGTAAAATTACTAACCAACAGACCGTNCCAATTGGCTTGGCATCGATTTCNACACGTGACACTGTCGTTGCTACTGAAACGTGTGAAGAACTGTTTACTCCAAACAGCCCGCATATCCATCTTAGTCTAGACGGAATTGAGATTATTGCCAACGGGTCTGCTTCGCATCACCAACTCCGTAAACTCAATCAGAGGATAGATCTTATCCGGAGTGCAACAGCAAAAAGTGGTGGAGTATACCTCTATGCGAATCAACAGGGTTGTGATGGTGGTCGCCTGTATTTTGATGGGNGTGCTCTCATTGCAATCAATGGAGAAATTGTAACNAGAGGGNCTCAATTTTCAATTGAGGATGTGGAAGTTGTAACCGCAACGGTTGATCTCGAAGAAGTCAGGTCATATAGAGGCGCAATCGGCAGTCGGAGCGTCCAAGCAAGTCAAGCAAACCCAATTCCCCGTATTATAGTGGACTTTGAGTTGACGACAGATCGTCGTATCCCTCCATCCAAATTAGATATTGTGTCCTATCATACTCCGGAAGAGGAAATTGCTTATGGTCCCGCATGCTGGTTATGGGATTATCTGCGTAGATCTAGTTCTGGCGGTTTTTTCTTGCCTTTGTCTGGGGGAGCTGATAGTTCATCGACAGCGGCTATTGTGGGATCGATGTGCAAGATGGTAATTAATGCAGTTGCNNCTGGNAATCAACAGGTAATTGCTGATGTACGCCGTATTACAGGGGAAGACCATAGTTACCTGCTAACAGATCCGCGAGAGTTTGCTAATCGTATTTTTCACACCTGTTATATGGGATCACAAAANAGCTCGAAAGCCACTCGCAGTCGGGCTAAAGCTATTGCTGACCAGATAGGAGCATACCATCTGAATGTTAATATTGATTCGGTGGTGTCAGCGTTAGTGTCCACTTTCATCACATTGACTGATAAAACACCGAAATTTCGAGTTAAGGGTGGTACCGACGCAGAGAATATAGCCCTTCAAAATATTCAAGCGAGGATAAGAATGGTTCTATCATATTTTCTCGCCCAGCTCTTGTTATGGGCACGTGGTGGTAAAGGTGGTTTGTTGGTACTTGGTAGCGCCAATGTTGATGAAAGTCTCCGTGGCTATGTTACCAAGTATGATTGTAGTAGTGCGGACATTAATCCGATTGGCGGAATTAGCAAAATGGATCTTCGGCGTTTCTTGAACTGGGCAACCGATCATCTGGGTTATACTTCCCTGATCGATGTGGTTTCCGCCCTTCCTACAGCTGAACTTGAACCTCTCACTGAGGATTATATGCAGGAGGATGAAGCTGATATGGGAATGACCTATGAAGAACTTAGTCGCTTTGGAATCCTACGCAAGATTTATCGATGTGGTCCGGTCAGTATGTTTGAAAAACTGGTTTACGAATGGAACCACTTAGCCCCATCCGAAGTGGCTGAGAAAGTGAAGCGCTTCTTTTTCTACTATTCCGTTAATCGGCACAAAATGACAACACTGACACCAGCATACCATGCTGAATCTTACTCGCCAGATGATAATCGATTTGACCTACGCCAGTTTTTATACAATGCACGTTGGACATGGCAATTCAGGAAAATTGATCAGTTGGTTCAAGAACTAAACGCTGACTAGAAAGAACTAACAGGATTTTTAGCGGACAGACAGCAAGCGATAGTTCGCTTACTGTTGAGATTTAGCGTGAAGCAGCTCTGATTCAGTTCGATTNGCAATTGTCGTTCCACTAATAATTGTCTCGTCACCCTTTCTTCGGTAGCGATTAATGAAAATCGGTCGTGGTTTGTCCGAGAAATTCTGCTTTGATCCATGTATCGTTTGAACATGAAAAAATATTGAATCGCCTGCTTTGCCAATAATAGGAAGTGCATCTTCCCAAGTCCATTCCTCTGGGTCCAGACCAAGGTGTGAAAAGGTGTCTATATGCCTCAGTTGTCCCAGTTTATGGGATCCGGGAACAACGTATAAAGCTCCATTTATGAGGTCTGTGTCTACGACATAGCTTAAGATACCAACAGGCCCTTCATGCCGATGCTGAAAGTACGCTGAATCTTGATGAAGGAGTTTTGGATGTCCACCATTGGCTTCTTTGTATAGACTTTGACCACTACCAAATATTTCGAAATCAGAACCAAGAACAGCCGTGACAATTTCAATAACCTTTGGATCGCGAGATGATGCCTCAAATGCTTCACTATTATTATAATGGATTCCCAAGACCATAATCTGTTTATCTCTTGGACTCCCTTCCGGTGTTGGTATAAACAGTGTTCCATTTGGTGTTCGCCATCCTTCTACTATCTCTACGGCTTCATCTAATTGTACAATTGATTCTTGTGCGATTGCTCCAATATCGCGATGCAAATCATTAACATAAAGAGACATCAACCCACGTACAATCAGACAACCGTACTCATTGTAAATTCCGACCATACGTTCTAAATCAGGATCATCTGCAAAAGTTTCGATGTCTGCAATGGAAATTTTAGGTTTTGTCTTCACAGAAACTCTCCTCATTTTGCATGATTTTATTGTTAGTTAGGCCCATGGTGGTCGTTTTCCTGTTAGCTGTTCAATATAATCCGCCGTCCGCTTTTTCTTTTTTTCCTGCTCTTGATTCGACAAGTGTTCTGCCTTTTTCTGGTTTTTATATTGGATTTGCCAAGTTCCTTTTTTGAGATTTTGCAATTTAAATTCTCCTTCCATTCTATTGTTTATGTAACCCAACAGGCTATTCAGAACCCAATAGACATCAGCAGCTGAATATTTTAGGTTATTAAATCTGGACTGGTCACTAACATGACTCAAGGTATCAATGATAATCTGCGAGACTTCAGCTACTGTGTAGTTTTTATCTTCAATTGTTACTGAGTGGGTTGAGACCTTTTTTTCCGTATCAGTATTTGGCATATTTGATGACAACCTAATTTGTTTTTTTCAAACCTATTAAATAATCATGATACGATTTCTTTGGTTTGGTATAATTTGTTTTAGCTGAAATAAAAAGCGGACAAAAGTAATCGGAACAGGATATGACCACTAAAGAGATTAAATCATTTTTCGATAAAAATGGCTATATAAAAATTGATCGCGTTCTTGCAGGAAAACGGCTTCAGCAAATCCAAGATGAAGTTGATTTCATGATCAAAAGATCCCATAAAGCGGGTAGAAGACTGGAAGCACATTGGGGAGGCACCTGGCGTGAACATATCAACGTGGATGGTGATAAGCAAGCAAGGAGCGTTCTCTCGATTCATCGAGTTCACGAACACTCAGCGGCATTAGCACAACTGATGTTCGATTCAAATATTACTGATCCCGTAGCTGCAGTTGTAGGGTCTGAGAATCTACAGCTACATCATACTTTGATGCATGCTAAACCACCTAAGATAGGCGCAGCCTTTCCTCTCCATCAAGATTATGACTACTTTCCACACAAACTGGATACTATGGTTGCGGCAACGCTTTATTTGGATGATTCAGAGGCAGATAACGGATGTCTACATATCATTCCTGGCAGTCATGAAGAAGGTTATATAGATCATGTTCACGATGGCTCACACCATTTACCAGTGGATGAGTACCCAATAGAACGTGCCATACCAGTACCAATGAAAGCAGGTGATCTGCTTATCTTTAGTTACTATACAATTCATGGATCCTCACCAAATATCTCCGAGCAATGGCGGCGTATGTTACTGTTTGAGTTCCGATCTCCACTTGATTGTCGAATGACAGAGCCGAGTGGAAGCACTGGGCAGGGCATAATCGTACGCGGTGTTCATCCTAATCCAGTGCCAAAAGAAGGGGAAAACTATTGATTCAGTTTAGTCTAATTTGACTGTTGGCATCCTAGAGGGAGATGAGTCGAAATGAAAATTGTCCTTCGGATTGTTGCGAACTTGAATCAATTGGCTTGCGATTGAGACAGCTATCTCGGGTACGGTTTTCGAGTTGATATCCAGTCCGATTGGCGCATATACTCGGTCTAATCTCTCAGATGAGATTCCGAGTTCCATAAGATCTTCGTAGATCAATTTTACTTTGCGGCGGCTGCCAATTAATCCAATGTATCGTGCATCTGAATTAATTGTTGCGTGTAAAGCTTCCTCATCATGGTTGTGACCACGTGTNACAATTACGACGTAGGTAAAAGAATCAATGGGGTATTTTTGCAACTCTTCAAAAATATCCCCGATGATAATCTGNTTGGCGTCGGGNAACCGATCCCTAGAAGCAAAATCAACACGGTCATCAACAACAACCACATCAAAGCCAAGCCAGCTACTGAGGTGGCATAATGCTTGGCCAATNTGGCCTGCACCAGCAATCAAAAGNGTATGACGNGGTTGGATAGGCTCTACAAAGACACTTACCGCATCATTTTCAGATTTNATNATTGCAGGCGTATTATTTTTAAGTAATTTTTCTAGTTGCTCTTCGATCTGGGTTTCTAGGCTTCGATCTCCAAGAGACCCAAACCTGTGGCCATGTGATGAAACTAGTAATTTTGATCCAATTTNATGCTTTGTCTCACTTTCTACTATGGTAGCAAACAAAAGTGGGGTTTTCTGATCGGAAAGTTCCCGAAGACGTGTGAAGATTTCCAATTCTCGTTCCGACTGAGGCATATCAATAAAAATACTCATATTGCCGCCACAAATCAGACCATCATCCCAACCATAATCGCTGTTGAGTTGGAACTCNAGTAAACGTGGATTTCCACCTTGTATAAGTTGAATTGCTTGTTGGCGCGCTTCTGCTTCAACACAACCTCCACCAAGCGTCCCAATATTCTGTAAATTGGGTAAGATCAATAATTTCGATCCGGGTTTTTGGGGAGTTGATCCTTTAGTTTCTACAACAGTACAATAAGCACCAATTTNTTTATCTTCGATTAAGTCGACGATTTTATCGTAAATNGCTTTCATAATNAGCTTNGTTGAGTGGCCGCTTTTTTNACTAACGCCATGAATTGTTCAAGCTGTTTGTTTGTGAGATGTAGTGACGTAAGCTTTTCCGCACCGTTTCGTCCAATTTTCGCAGGCAGATTGAGGCATACTTCTATGCCNTTAGCTTCAATCATCGTCGTCACTGCAATAATCCGTTTTTTATTGAGCAGGATGGTTTTTACAACTTGTGCAGTTAAAACGGAAATTGTATGCACAAAGTCGGTATAGACGAGTTTCTTGGGCTGACTTCTCACATTTGAACCCAATTTTGCAATTTGATTTTGGCTGAGTAATTGATCTATTGGAATACCACCCACACAACAATACTGAGGCAACATATGGTATTCGTCATCATTCCCAATAATCAGTGACACAACATCTTCTACTGAAACACCAACGGCTTCTGAGATCTCTACTTTTAGATCTGTATTTATCAAGTACCCAGAGATCCCGATTACTTGCCCCAAATTCGCATTGCTATTTTGGTGGATAGATTGAACAATCTCAGTTGATGGATGAGTAGCAACCACGATTTTGGCTTCTGGAGCATGTTGATAAACACCTCCGATTCGATCTTTATTTGTAGATTCAAAAGACCTGAAGTAACCAGCTNGGGAGGGTTTTTNCNGTTGATTGNAGTCAAACGGACAATACACTACAACTTCAGAACCNGCCAAAACAGANAGATTTCGACTGGCTATTAACCGCACATCAGATCGAAGAATGGATGCTACCATCTTTAATTCAGCCAGGATAAAGTCCGGAATGCTATGTACTTCGTCAACTAACGCTAGTTCCGTAACTTCCTTCAATCGACATATGTGCTGAGCAATTAGCAATACGGCATTTTTTTGTCCAACAACACTGACTTTCATACTTTCAACCTACTCCAATACTACTGCATAAAATAAAAAATCCTACGCTGTAGAGGATTAACTACCCGTAAGATTTTCATTTTCAGGCTACTTGGTATTCTATTCCGAGTAAATACTTAGCCCCTGCTGTGATATCGAATTGTTACTAATTAGTTTTTCTTTGTTAAAAATGAAATCGCTCCGTTTCCTCCCAAGAATTTCTTCATCCTGTTGGGTTTCACGGAAATACTGCGGCAAGGTAATACCTGTCATTTGGATGGCATCTTCCGGACATGCTTCAACACAGTAACCACAGAAAATACAGCGGAGCATATTAATCTCAAATGACTTGGGATGTTTCTCTCGCTGGTAACCTTCCCCTGTTTGCCATCCTTCTGGAGCCGATTCAGCCTCGATAGCAATGCAATTGGCAGGACACGCCGTTGCACAGAGAAAACAAGCAACACACTTTTCATTTCCTTGATTGTCAACAGTTAACTTATGTATGCCTCTATAGCGATCATTCCGTTCATCAACACTTCTTTGATCTTCCGGATACTGATAAGAAGTGCTACGTTTAGATCTCGGAATGTGCTTTATAGTGGTAAATAGCCCCTTAATGAGTGCCGGGATATAAAGCCTGTCCCAGAATGACATCTCTTCATATAAGTTTTTCATATATTATTGTTTGTATCTTAATACTCTGTTTCAATTGTCAGTGACTGTCATGTTAGCACAGAATCTACATGCGTGTCAAGTCATACTAACGGGAGTTTTTAAGGTAACAATTGAGTTATGTTAATGGGAAGTTGTAGTTCGTGGATTCAAGAGAAATGTGTACCAATTTTCTCTTGAATCTAGCTACGAAATGTGTTATATTGTGGCGTTCAATCGGACGGGGTGTAGCGCAGTCCGGTTAGCGCATCTGCTTTGGGAGCAGAGGGTCGGAGGTTCAAATCCTCTCACCCCGATTTTGGATCTGCGCCCGTAGCTCAGTGAATAGAGCAACTGACTTCTAATCAGTAGGTCGCAGGTTTGAATCCTGCCGGGCGTGCCATTTTTTAACTTGGTGGGTGTAGCTCAGGGGTAGAGCACCTGACTGTGGATCAGGTGGTCGTGGGTTCAAATCCCATCATCCACCCTTTTTCGATGAGCGTCCGTGGCTCAATTGGATAGAGCAACAGACTTCGGATCTGTAGGTTGGGGGTTCGAGTCCCTCCGGACGTGTTACGGGCTTACCTTAGGTTCGGATTTCTTGGGTTGTTTAGGTAAGCTTGCTTGGGCGTGTGTTGGAATTGGTAGACAAGGCAGACTTAGGATCTGTTGGGGGTTTCCCCGTGGGGGTTCGAGTCCCTTCACGCCCATCATTATATTGAGAACCGCATATTTTTTTTATCGGAGGAATCATTGAAGGTTGAAGTTGAACATTTAACTTCAAGTAGCGTTCGATTGCAAATCGAGATCCCACCTGAAAAAGTTGACCAAGAGCTCAACAGAAACTACCAAGAATTTAGAAAAAATCTCTCTGTCCCTGGTTTCCGTAAAGGTAAAGTGCCAATCAGTATGATTAAATCCCGCTTTGCCGATCACGCGAAGGCTGAGGCAATTCAACAGCTTATTCCTGCTGCTTTAGAGGAAGCGATTGCTCAAGAAGGTCTTGCCCCCGTTGGTGATCCAGATTTTGAGTTAGATAATGTTAAGCTAGAAGGTGGAATGCCTCTCAGTTTTGCAACTGTTATCAACATAAAACCTCAGATTGACATGCCGGATTATAGTACGCTTGAAGTCGACAAGTCCCCTGCAAATGTAGAAAGGGAGGAGGTTGACAAATACATTGAGCAGCTTAGGAATCGGGAAGCCAGTTTTGTGCCTATTGAGATAGATCGTTCTGTTCATGAAGATGACTGTGTTCAAATCGACTGGGAAAGTTCAATCGATGGGGAACCTATCGAAAATGGATCTGGGAAAGATAGCGATATTGAGCTCGGAAAAGAATCCTTTCATCCAGACATTGAAAGTGCGATCGTTGGAATGGAAGTTGGTGAGTCAAAAACAACGGAAGTCACATTTGAGAATGAGCCAGAGGGTGGTGATGGAGCGACTCTTGCAACCTTCAATTTTACCCTCAAAGCCATTACTGAAAAACAACTACCTGAACTTGATGACTCTTTTGCCAAGAATCATGAGTATGAAAACTATGATCAAATGTATGCNGAGATTTGGAATGACCTTGTCGAAGAAAAAAAGAGGCTTCGNCGGCTAGAACAACAGCAAGAAGTTACGGATCAACTTATAGAAGCAATTGATCTTGAGATTCCATCATCGATGGTCGATCAATACGTTGAGCAATCAATCAAAAACATCGAGCAGCAACTGAAGCGAGACGGTCAAACGGCAGAAGAAGCNAATATTAACTTCGAGACTCTCCCACAGGAACTTCGAGAATCAACCATTAAGCAAACCAAACTAAATTGGATATTTGATAAGATTGCTGAGAATGAAAACATCTCGATCACTGATGACGAATTGGATCTCAGTGTNCGCTCCGTNGCACGGCAGCAAGACCGTGANCCAGACAANTACCTCAGCTTGTTGCGNGCAAGTAATCGTTTGGATAGCTACAGGAATGAGTTGAGATATCAGAAGATTTGTGACTTGCTCATCGAATCAGCCTCAGAGAAGGANAAGCTTATTATCACATGANACCTCATACAAGGNCAGTGGNGGGATGAATCTGGCTCCTATCGTTATTGAGCAAACAAGTCGCGGCGAGCGTNCTTATGATATTTATTCGCGNCTTTTAAGGGAAAGAATTGTGATGATAGGTTCGCCGATAGACGATATGATTGCAAATAGCGTGATTGCTCAATTGCTTTTCCTTGAGAGNGAAAATTCAGATACAGATGTTGTTTTATACCTGAATACTCCGGGTGGGTCTGTTAGTGCAGGACTTGCTATTTATGATACAATGCAGTATATTGGTCCGGATGTCCAAACTTGGTGTGTCGGTCAAGCCTATAGCATGGGGGCTATTCTACTCGCTGGNGGGGCGTCCGAAAAGCGTTATGCCTTGCCACACTCAAGCGTTCTAATCCATCAGCCTATGGGGGGAGTTAGTGGACAAGCCTCCGACATTAGCATCCACGCTCAAGAAATTCTCAGAATTCGGAAAGAACTGTATTCAATATTGGCTCGACATAGTGGTCAAAACGAGGAAAAAATAGAAACTGATGCTGATCGTGACTTCTTCATGAATGCGGAAGAGGCATGCGAATACGGTTTGATTGATCATGTGGTCTCGCGCCGACCTACTGAGGATGATAATAGTGACAAATGAATTTTGGTGTCTAGTAGTATCGTTATTGTGTACGTAAGTCAGACTATGAGGTTGTTATGAGTGACGATAGTGTCGCGTGTTCATTTTGTGCTAAAGTGAGGGAAGAGGTCTTTAAATTAATCGCTGGTAAGCCAGGCGTCTTCATCTGCAACGAATGTATCAATGTCTGTATTGAGGTGTTAGATGAATACCGTGTGGAAGATCAAGCGGGCTCTCCACTCGAAGGAGAGTTCCAACTTCGTTCACCTGCTGAACTGAAAGCTCAGCTTGACGACTATGTTATTGGTCAAGATAAGGCTAAGCGAATTCTGTCAGTAGCAGTCTACAATCATTACAAAAAGATCAAGTATCAGGATCAGTCCAGTGTTGAGCTTGAAAAGAGCAACATTCTGTTGATAGGGCCAACGGGTACTGGTAAAACCCTGTTGGCCCAAACACTTGCAAGAATCCTAAATGTTCCGTTCGCTATCACAGATGCTACAACTCTTACGGAAGCGGGTTATGTCGGTGAGGATGTTGAAAACATTATATTGAAACTTCTGCAGGCAGCAGATGGAAACGTTGAACGCGCGGAAAGAGGGATTATATATGTTGATGAGATCGATAAGATTACTCGCAAATCTGATAATCCNTCTATTACACGGGACGTATCNGGTGAAGGAGTTCAGCAGGCATTGCTGAAAATTCTTGAGGGGACAGTTGCTAATATTCCNCCCCAAGGTGGTCGGAAACACCCCCATCAAGAGTTTATNGAAATAGACACTAGTAAAATCTTGTTTGTTTGTGGTGGAGCCTTTATTGGNCTTGAAAAGATTGTTGAGGAGAGAATTGGAAAGAAGACGATGGGATTTGGTGCTCAGGTTAAGAGCGGTGAGAGTGTGAAGCTTAANGATTTCCTTGAGAAAGCGACAGCNAGGGATTTAATTAANTANGGTTTTATCCCTGAATTTGTGGGGCGTTTACCAGTTGTTGCATCGCTTCATGAATTAGATGAATCTGCTTTGGTTNGAATTTTGACGCAACCCAAAAATGCNCTTGTGAAACAATATTCACAACTTCTTGAATATGATGACATTAAGCTACGCATCACAGATGATGCAAAGACGGCAATCGTTCAGGAAGTGATCGAGCATGAAACAGGTGCTCGTGGTTTGCGTTCCGTTCTAGAAAACCTGATGTTGGATACCATGTTTGAAATTCCCTCTCTANAAGGTATTAGCGAGTGTNTTATTACTCACGATTCTGTTGTAAAAGGCGAACAGCCTCAGCTAATTAGTCACGATGAAGTGAAAAGCGCATAAAATGTGGAGCAAGGAGTTTATGCAAAATGAAATCTGANTCAACAACTGAAGTTCGTGATNCCAGTTATATGTTACCGGTAATCCCACTACCNGGGAAAGTCATATTTCCAGGTTCAAATACNCCTCTTAATGTNGTCAGGAAGACNGGGGTTTTGGCTGTCAAGNATGCCTTAGNAGCAGATAAGGNTGTTCTCTTATTGAATCANAAGAATAAAGACACAGANAGNCCAAGCATGGAGGATTTTCATGCTGTTGGTACAATTGCTGATGTTGTTGATTCATANGATCCCGGTGATGACTCAATTCGGATTGCCGTTGAAGGTAGTAGTCGCGGGGAAGTACTAAAACTAGTTGAAGATGATGGGTTTTTCTTAGCAGAGGTGCGGATTCCCGATGAGGAGTCATTATCTCCTGAGGATGCAAATTCACTCATGCGCAAAGCTATTAAGCGACTTGAACGATATGTACGTACAGGTAAACAATCATCTTCAGAAACGCTTGTCGCTGCACGGAAAGAAGTAGATCCTGGCAAATTAGCGGACTATATCGCAAGTTCAATAATAGGGGATCAAAGTGAGAGACTACAGCAGGTTCTTGATACCGTCGATCCGATTGAGCGCATCAGATTAGTTAATCAATTTCTTGATGACGAGCTTGATGTGCTTGAACTAGACAGGAAAATCGATTCCAAAGTTCGAAAGTCGATTGAGAAGACACATAAAGAGTTCTATCTTCAAGAAAAGATGAAAGAAATTCAAAAAGAACTTGGGCGAGGAGACAACCCGTCTGAAATTGAGGATCTACGGGAAAAAATTGAGAAGGCAAATGCATCTGAAGAAGCAAAAGAAAAAGCTGAAAAAGAACTCAATCGTCTCCAGCAAATGCCGCCTATGTCAGCTGAGTTTGGTGTCATTCGTACTTATCTTGATTGGATTCTTTCCCTTCCGTGGGATGAGCGAACAACTTCAAAATTCAATATTCAACAGGCTGAAGAAATTCTTAATGAGGACCACTATGGTTTAGAAAAACCTAAAGAGCGAATTCTTGAATATTTGGCGGTAATGAAACTTGTTGAGAAGGTCAAGGGACCGATTTTGTGTTTCGTCGGCCCACCCGGGGTTGGTAAGACATCACTGGGAAAATCGGTTGCGCGATCAACGGATCGAAACTTTATTCGTATGTCGCTCGGCGGTGTACGTGATGAGTCGGAGATTCGTGGTCATCGCCGAACTTATATTGGATCGATGCCTGGAAGAATAATTCAGGGTATATGTGACGCAAAATCAAAGAATCCCCTCTTTTTGCTCGACGAGATTGATAAGATGGGTAGTGACTTTCGAGGGGATCCTGCCTCTGCGCTTCTTGAGGTGCTTGACCCTGAACAAAACGACACTTTTCGTGACCACTATCTTGATGTTGCTTTTGATTTGTCGGAGGTTATGTTTATCACAACTGCGAATACAAAGATGTCGATTCCTCCGCCGCTACTCGACAGAATGGAAGTCATTGAGTTAGCCGGTTACACTGAATACGAGAAGAGTAGAATNGCGAATCAGTTTTTGATTCCCAAGCAAGTTGAATCGCACGGTCTTAAACAGGATTCTCTTAGTTTCTCTGATNCTGCTATCAGCCAAATTATTAANAAATATACGCGTGAAGCTGGAGTGCGAAATCTGGANCGTGANGTTACAGCTATTTGTAGGCGAGTAGCAAAGAAAATTGCAGTGAGCGATGACGAATCTGAACAATTTCAGATTGATTTGGATAACCTAACTGACTACCTTGGACCAGAAAAATTTACGCGGAGAAAGGCGGAAGAGAGCGACGAAATTGGGGTTGCGACTGGCATGGTTTACACTCAGGTGGGAGGTGATATTATTGCAATTGAAGCAACAACAATGCGCGGAAAAGGCGATTTAACCCTGACAGGACAACTAGGGGATGTGATGAAAGAATCTGCACAGACAGCGCTTGCTTACATCCAATCTCGTTCCGAAGCCCTCGATTTACCTGATGATTTCAACTTTAGTGACAACTCAATCCACATTCATGTCCCTGAAGGAGCTGTGCCTAAAGAAGGGCCGTCTGCAGGTATCACCATTGCTACAGCCATGATCTCTGCACTGACGGGTAAGGAGGTGCGAAGTGATATCGCTATGACAGGTGAAATTACCCTGCGCGGCCGAGTTCTACCAATTGGAGGGTTAAAAGAAAAGGTGCTTGCTGCTCACCGGAATAATATCGGGAATGTCATTATTCCAGAAGAAAACGATAAGGATTTATCCGAGATTCCAGAAGAAATCCGGGGTGGATTGCACTTCCATAAAGTCGAGGATATGGCTCAGGTTCTCGATCTTGCCTTTAGAAAAAGCAATGCGCCTGGACAAGTTCCTTCAAATTAGTCGTATCATCAAACGGCGAGCTCTAGCAAATGAAATTTGTGCCCAAGGGAATATTGCTGTCAACGGTCAATTAGCAAAAGCTGGCAAGAAAATTTCGTTAGGGGATCGACTGGATATCGATCTTGGAGAAAATGGAATATCAAGTTATGAAATACTGGAAGTCCCCTCCTATAATGTTCCAAAAAGTAAGGCAGCGTCCTGTTATCGCAGGATCTCTGAAAGTTAACCAATTTTCGGTTCTATCTCGAGCTTTCCACTTGAGCATTATTCGTATTCTATGATTAGGTCGCGACACTTTCGTTTCCTATGTTTTCCCTCTGTCCAAGTTGTTTCCTTCCTCTTTTTCTTGATTTCCAGTTTTCTCTGTGCTGCGTCACCATTTCAATTACTCCATTCCAGCGCTAATACCTTGACGGTTGAATTTCGCCTTCCAAAACCCGACCGGCAAGCTTCATTCTCACAGCTCATAGGTATCCCAGCGGGGTCTAAACCCAGAGTCACAGTCACTTCCCTAAAATTGGTTGGTTCATCTGATACTAATGCTAATTCCTCATCGAATTCTGTGAGCGTTGCTCCTGTTGGAATAATTCGCGGTCAATATATTGCGCGGATTGAAGTACAACCATTTCATACAAATAAAATCTACGAAATCTTACAGTTCCAGATCGATTTTGATTCGCCACCAATTATTCGTACCACGGATAGAAACTCCCCATATTTTGAAGATTTTTTCCGGTCGAATTTACTTAATTATCATCAAGCCTTAAATTGGCGTAACGTGCCGCAACCTACTCGTACAGCTCCTGCAAGGGCATTAGCTGACTTTCCAAAATACAAAATATTTGTTAGAAAAACAGGCCTCTATAAAATTGATTCTTCCGATTTGACTAATCTTGATATTGACCTGGAAACTGTGGACCTAAGTTCAATCAGAATCGATAATCGCGGGCTTAAGGTAGGTGCGTATGTAATTGATCACAACCATAATAACTACCTTGATAATACAGATGGCATTGTATTCTATGCAGAAAAGATTATCAACAACAAGTTTACTGATGAAAACGTTTACTGGTTGAGTTGGAATAGTGATGATCCATCCACTCCAATAGATTCGATTGATGTGGCACCCAAGGACAAAGATGCTACAGTTCCAATTGGGTTTAAGAAAACCGAGCATTTTGAGAAAGATTATTATCATGATCCACTGGTAGAAGTGAAATCCGAGTTTGTCGATCACTATTTTTGGATGCGCTTTACCGGTGGTGCGGATGCAAAAGCACGCGAGAAAAACTTTCGAATTGATTTACCGAATGCTGTTCCTCGAGACAAGATTTCTAGGCGCGGTGAGCTGCGGATTAAGTTTCAAGGGATATCTACCAGAGCTAACGCTAATCATCGGGCATGGATACGATTGAGTGGAAAGAGCTTAGTACCAGCTGTTGAGTGGAGGAAACAAGGTGCGCCGCTTTTAATTCGCCAATTCGATCAAAATGCCGTTTTGCATCACGATTCGCCAAATTTCTTAAACATCCTTGCTGGAGATAATAACAATACTCCAGTAAGTAGAGCAGACTTCTATCTGGACTGGGCAGAGCTTGACTATTGGCATTCCTTTCGTGCCCAAGACGGTAAGCTCGAGTTTAATTCTGATACCGAACCACCAACTGTAGGAGAAACAACGAGGTTTCAGATTGATGGCTTTTCCAGAAAAGACATTGATTTATACCGAATTCGCAAGGGAAGTTTAGTCGCAAAACTCCAGAACATGTGGATTGACGAATTTGAGGAAGGAAATTACCGTGTGACCTTCGAAGATCGGGTCGATCAACCTACAACCTATTTTGCGGCAGACGATATTAGTTATTCATATATTAATACGCCAGTACTAGCAAAAACTTCGGACTTAAAGAATCCAACTAATCAGGCGGATTACATTGTCATTAGTCACACCAATTTTTTTGACAGCATTCAGCCTCTAGTTAAATATCGTGAATCCCAAGGAATGAAAGTTAAAATCGTGGATATTGACATAATATATGATCAATTTAGCCATGGCTTGTTCAATCCAAACGCTATTCAGAAGTTTTTACGATACGCATATGTAAACTGGAGAAAACCTGCCCCAACTTTTGTGCTATTGGTCGGAGACGCTCACTATGATTATAAAGGATCAATTGTTCAAGTCTATCGTAAGGATTACGATAAAAAATATAATCTATACCCCATCTTTGTACCAACTTTCCACGGTTGGTCACCGGAAAGTGGTGAAACTGCCATGGACCATCGTTTTGTGCTGCTAAGTGGTGATGATCGATTGCCAGACATGTATATAGGTCGTTTGCCTTCACAATACCCACATGAATTGGACGTTGTTGTTAAGAAAATCATTAATTACGAGAAAAATTTGAAACGTGGTCCATGGCAGGGACGAATAGTTGAGATTGCCGACAATGAAATCGATAATCCAGGGCAAGATGATATCTTCGAAAAAACGCGCGAAGATCTAATTCAGAATGTGATTCCTGTTTCGTATGATACTAAAAAGGTTTATCTTAGGGAGATTGTGAGCCCACTGCGAACGAATAAGATTATTATGGATTCGATCAACGAAGGTGTGCTTGTTCTAGAGTATGCTGGTCATGGGAGCACTCAGACCTGGGCAGATGAAGCTATCTTTCGGATAGAAGATGCGCGAGCGCTTCGGAACAAATATCTTCCATTCATTCTTGCTACCACCTGTCTTAACGGGCAGTTTGACAAGCCGCTTCAGTTTGGACAGTATTGTTTGGTCGATCAGTTCATATTTAGTGAATATGGAGCTGTCGCTTGCCTTAGTGCGACCAGGCTCACTTACGGCAGTGCAAATGCTGAATTTGACAAAGAGATTTTTCGGGCCATGCTCAGTGAGAATCATGAAACGCTAGGATCAATTATCGCTACAGCTAAGACTCGATTCATCAGTAAAGCTTCAACGCGATGGGTTCCTGGTGCGGAACAGTACACGCTCTTTGGTGATCCCGCAACACGACTTGCTATACCGGAATTGAAGGTTAATGTCGAATTAACAGAGTTGGTAGTTGATCCTAATAAGGAGTTGGTAGTTCACCGGAATTCAATCGGTCGTAGTCTCTTGAATAAGTCAGGGAAACTTGATTTCAAAATTGAGGCCGGTTTTAGTACAGAGAACATGAAGGTGTCTGCGAATTTTCCAGCTAGTGCTAAGGCTCAGCTACTTATTCGGGAACGAGACAACATTACCGTTTGGCAAGGAGAGTTTGGTGATGTCCGCATTTCAATCCCGAGAGGAACTTCGTTTGGGGAAGGAACTATTCGAGCAATTACATACGACGAGAATTACACAGCAATCGGAGGCAGTCGTTTTTGGATTCATCAGCCACTTATCTATGATATCCGCGAAAACATGGATCATCTTGTTACCAATACACTCGATCTACAAGCCCAAATTGTTGATAATGAAGGATCCGATGGCATTGCATCTGTTAAAGTGGTTTGGAGTGATACTCAGAACTTTGTAGACAACACTTATCGAATGATTCCTGACCCAAATCCTCCGGGATCGACGGTAAAGAAAGGGACGTGGTATCGAATTGAAAAACCGATTCCCCTACCAAAAGGGGGAAGGGTTGTTCGGTATACAATCCATGTTAAGGATGT
Source organism: Candidatus Poribacteria bacterium (assembly GCA_002697225.1). The sequence continues at coordinate 890 of NZUQ01000010.1, read as the reverse complement.
GTCTAACTACTCAATTAGTTCGAAACGCAAAATAGTAGATGTGCCCGAAGGCACAAACCTCGCTATTGCATCCTCTGCGAACCAAATCGCACCAATCCGTTATCGCTATTCCACTTCACTTAAGAAACATACATTAATTGCTGACATTGTTAACGATGGAGGCAGACCAGTTAATTCAGCAATTGAAGTCTGGTTTTCGGAAGGAGACGCTGATAAGAATGCCGATCAGCAGATTGACCGTGATGCCCTAACATTAGGACATGTAGATATATTACCGAGTGATTGGAAATCTGGAGCAAGGAGTCTCCAAGAAACCACGGCCGTCTTAGTGCTGAATACACCTCTCTCCACCGGATTGCACAAAATATACGTGTTTGCCGATCCGGAAGATAGTGAAGACGACCACGGGGATTTTATCACAGGTAAGATCGATGAACCACGTTCTTTTGATAATAGATCGTTCACAATTTTAATTGTGAACGAATTTACTCTTAAAACTGATGAACCCTTAATCGCTCGAAGTATAGATCACGTTTTTAGAGCTAGCTTTGAGGCAGGAGCACTTGCGGGTGTTCCTGCAATCTCAATATCTGTTGATGAGGTTATCCTGCCGAAATCATTCCAACCAGATTTGTTTCCTGCACCAACACCTCGATTAACCAATTTGGTCAAAGCTGTCTCCGACTCAAATTATAGTGCTTACAAAATTAATTTATTGTCCGATAAGGCATACCTGACTAGGCCTACACAAGTTGATTTGTTATTAAGCTTAGATCAGCTGCACAACAAAATTCAGAACAGAGATGGATTGTATCTCAATCAGGCAGACCATTATGAGAAGTTTAAGGCTGCGTTGAATCGGGAAGTAGAATCTATTTCCATGTACAGAT
>NZUQ01000009.1 GCA_002697225.1 Candidatus Poribacteria bacterium | reverse complement strand
TAACCATTGTTGAAAAACATAGATTATGAAGTATCTAAGTTTTGGGAGATGCATCCTCTTTTCCCCTTAACCATATCGTAAATATCACCCTGAAATTCAGAAGATGTAACCTCGAAAACACATATCCGTACAATTCCCGGGTTACATCTCACTGGATGAAAACCCGGAACCATAGTTCGTTCACCAAAGAATTCCTTGTTTGAGGTGATTGTCCCATTTGCAGTGAAAGACTCGTCAATTGATTGTTCTCAAGCCGAGTCCAAGTACTTGAGACAATTCGACTAAACTAATCGGTTGAAGAGTCCAATTATAATCTTTGATAATTCGATAAAGGGACAAAACCCGTTTGTCATTAGCGTGCCACGTCATAACACCGGATTTCCTTGTCGTTTCGAATAAAAACACAAGCGTTAGCCAAAGCAGGATGGGACCACACCACCATTCGGTTACCAACCTGATGTGTTGGTTCAATCAAATGTGTTTTGCTAATCATGCGGAACTCCTGTGGATTCATCTTGGCAATCATTACATCCCCCAAATCATTGAATAACCAGTAATGCTCTCCATTCTGAACAGTAAATACGTTGGCCCAGCTCGCCGGACGAAAACCAGTTGAAGGTTCAAACGTAGACCATTTGCGCTGGCCATCATTTAACCTAATACACATATACCGGCCGTTCTGGTCACAGCCATATACATGACCGTCCCGAATAGTAGCTGTATTGAAAACACCTCCGATACCCCGTGTAGTATCACCTCTCCAAATAACCTCTGCACTATTGCCGTCTTCAGCAACTTCGACCATAGCTGACACATGTGAGTAACTCATCACGAACAACCTGTTACCTTCATGTTGAGGAACACCAATGGACATCGCAAACGTCGGTTTGATGTCCACTTCCCAGTAGGGTTTTCCGGTTTCTGGGTTGAGACCACGTAGCTGGTCACTATCCCATACTATAAGTTGTCGTTTCCCGCCCAGCGTGTAGATTACTGGCGCACAATATCCTGGTTGTCGCGCGTTGCCACTGCGCCATATTTCTTTTCCAGTTAGTTTGTCGAAAGCCACCACTGTAGAATTTCCCCCTCCAACCATGCAGATCAATTTATTTTTATCAACAAGCGGATGGGCTGAGAACCCCCACTCCGGAGTTGCAACATCAAATTCAACCCGGAGTTTACGCGACCACAATAAATTGCCAGTTTCTACTTTCAGACATAATAAGTCGCCTTCAGCTCCAAGTGTATANACCCGATCTTCATCAACGGTTGGTGTGACCCGCGGACCTATGGCATAANTCGCAACCGACCTATATGGGCAATCATATTTATNNTCCCAGATNATCTGGCCGGTTTTCTCTTCCAGACACAACACNCGCTCAAAACCCGCTAACATACGCTTGACGAAGTTGGAGTTTNCAGGAGGATCTCCGGTATGCAGCAAGCTACCATTTTTCAAGTCTGTATCATGTCCCACACGATCCATGACGAAAACCTGGCCATCAGAAACAGCTGGACCTGAATATCCNCCACCAATCTCCGATTTCCATATTAGTTTAGGTTTAGACTCATCAAATGTATTGATAATTCCAGTTTCCTGCCATACAGCATCTCGATTTGTTCCAAGCCATTGAGGCCAATCTTCAGCTTCCANTTCTCCAAAAACCAAAGTAAATATGGATGTGTATATCAATACNCTCATCATAATTTTCATCCAAACAGTCAAAGTTAATTCTTAAGTCTTTCCAAAATGNAAACAANAACCAACCCAATAAAACTGGATAGGTTAGGATTAGGTAAATCTCAGGNTTTCAGGTCAAATCATTATACACGAGAATGCCATATTAAAAATATATCTGCTTCAAGATCTCCTGTTCCCTNTTTAAAAAATGTTGGATCTATCAAACGCCTTCACTAAGAACCGGGATAANNGGCAACAATCNTTGGTAGGATTGGCAGTCTGTTTTTCTACTTCTTGCGTGGTTAGAANAAACCTGGACTTATATTAAAACTGGGACNACTTTTTTATCTTTCACTAGTCTTAAGTATAAGCATTTATCAAATTTGNGACTTAATGAAAGGCTCTTTTTCTACTCAAAGTCCAAACNNAATAAATTAATTNAGGGTCATCGNATCTTAATTTAAAAAGAGTATCTCANTTTAGNTGTTAGTTCAGATGTTTANTCTTGATTGNAATAAAACGATGTCAATTATATCTAATTTGGTGTTGAGTTTTTATCTTTACATATGTAGTATGTTCCAATGTCAATTAAATCCTAGTTGCTGAGTAACTCAATGGNGATGTTAGATATGACTCGAATTGAACCATTAATGGATATGACAAATCTACTCAATCAATCGGAAGGATTGAGACTGAGCGGGAGATAGGCCTGATAGNTTNACCCNTATCCCNCTTAGTTTCGATTGGATTTAGCGTGACTTTTTTAAATTATTTCAGCCATAGTGCTGGAGGTATAAAACACCATGATCACAGTTGCAAACCGAATTTATGTTTCACCCGAATATGTAGAAGAATTCGAAGAGCGTTTCCGTAATCGTGCGGGNCTAGTCGATGGCATGCCNGGATTTATCATTAATCAGGTATTACGTCCGGTCAATGAAGAGGATCCGTATATCGTTTTCACACTGTGGGAATCGAGAAAAGATTTTGAAAACTGGATTANATCAGACGAGTTTANCAAGGGACATGCAAAATCAGGCAGTNTGCCGGAAGATGCGTTTACACAACCNAACAAACTCGAGTTACATGAAGTCTTTTTGGATTCGAGTCAGCCAAACCTAAAAGAGGAGCCGCGTGGAGGACCATTTAAAATACATTGANCCGGANGATAAATTCATTTNTAGGAAGAAAGACCTGGTTTAGAGGAAATCGAGCGTGAAAGAAACACGATGAGTTTGGCCCAGGTCTCCAAATGGAACGAAGGCGTAGTCGATTCGATAGGTTGAAGTGGCGTAACCGAACCCTCCGCTTAATTTGGAGAGGAACTCAAATTTGCTTCCACTTCGACTCTGATAACCGCCTCTAAGTGCCAATCCATTTTGGAAGACATACTCCAACCCTAAATGCAGATCTGTCAACCAGCCGCGGGCGGAATTAACATCNGCNGCTAGAATCAGTTGGTTCTCCTTNGTTTGGTNTGGCAGTTGTCCTGCCTGCAATTGAGAAATATNCACTGGCGTTTGAATGGATATTGTNTAAGCAATGCCTANTCGGAAATACCTGATGACCGGTATCAAACCAAGATCGGATTCCTGCGAGCGACCTCCAANGTTCCTTAGAATNGCACCAAAGTGAAGCCCTTCAANAGNTGGTTGGTAGAAAATACCGATATTCATGCTATTGAGTTGAGCTTTCATNTTCGACGTTGATTTGTTAACAAAAATCACATTTTGTTGTGCAACCTGATAGGCAGTGCCAATTCGAATTCCTTTATAAGAACCACTCCCTGCGGCAACACGAACCACCATATTATTGTAATCGAAAGATCCATTGTATTGATCTGAATTGATGGTATATGGTATTTCACCTGTCCATACATATGAAACATCTGAACCNAGAGTTACCCATTTNCCAAACGATTGTGCNAACCCAATCCACTCATAACGTACATCTGCTAACCATTCGGAGTGCATAGCGGAAAACTGAGGACGNGACAATCGGCCTAGCGCTGATGGATTCCAGTAGATTGAATTCACATCATCTGCCACAGCCACAAAAGTATTNCCCATCGCTGGTGCACGCGCACCAACACCTATTTTGAGAGCAGTCCAGCCATCTCCGCCAGCATTGAGATTTATTGCTTTTACGTCAACAACATTAACGTAAAGCAGAATGGCTGTAGCNAGTACCAATCTTATATTGTGTCTTTTGAAATTAGACNNTTTGAATTTCATAGAAAATGGTGTAAAGCAAGNATACGTAATATAAACGAACTAGCTCTCAAATTCGATTTTTATCATAGCATAGACAATTGCNAAAGGACAAGGCTTTTCCTNCCCTAACNGNNTCGNCTGANGANTGCCAGGTTNNACTAGAAAAATCCAGATCAAATTNTTNNNTNNAANGAGNAAGTCAATNNAAACTGATNAGCAANNNGTTANGANTCNATCNANCATGAAACATCAATGGCTGAATCCGTGCCAGAAAACATTGGAACTTTGATGAAGGAAACGTCGTCATACATNTTGNAAATAAGAGTGATCCGAATTTTGCAATCGNTAGAAAGTTTAACGGTAATTCACCNGTTGATTTGAGGTNGTCATAAACTTGAANNCTGAGGACAAAGATGCGTATGNTNAACTCAAGTAACAGAGGTAATTTCGACTATTACTTTAAGACATTGACATCCNTTCGTTTCTCTTTGTATACTACAAACGTTGTAAAGCTATATGAGAACTACCTNCANTAAGGNTGTTATGATAAAAATTTCTGATTTTTTTCAAGGCAAGGTTGTGCTTATAACAGGCGCAACAGGTTTTGTAGGACAGCCTCTGGTTGCCAAGATTTTAACCAACATACCAACAGTNCAAAAAATCTANCTGATTATTCGTGATNGTGTTGGATCCAATGGTGCTATCAAGACAGCTCAGGAACGCTTGGAAACCGAGTTTTTTAACTCNAGTGTCTTTACNCAGTTACGTCAAANCCATGGGAATGACTTTAANAACTGGATTGGTCAGAAAGTATTTGCTGTTAGTGGGAATTTAAGCCAGGAAAGGCTTGGGGTATCTGAAGACTGGTACGCTAAATTGGTTAAAGAAGTCCAAATTTTTATTAATAGCGCGGCCATCGTACAATTTGACGCTCCAATTGACGATGCCACATGGATAAATGTTATCTCCGTTCGACACGCAGTTCAGTTCGCACACCAATGCGANAATGCCATCTTCGTTCATATCTCGACGGCCTATTCATGTGGTAATCGGTCTGGTCTGATTCCTGAGGATCTACATCCTCCTTACGAAGATTTGGCGAAGGAATTGAGCGGCAAAGAATATCCTGTCCCTAAGACCTTCGAAGCCGAGGTAGAGGGAATGATTGAAATTGGTCAACAGATTCGAGAGAAAATAGCGCAAACGGATGATTCATCCCAACATTTTGGAGTTAATACTGAAAAATCTGCAAAAAAGTGGTTAGAGAACCAACTTGTTGAAGCTGGTCGAAATCATGCTTTAATGCGCGGATGGCATGATATTTACACTTATACCAAAGCATTAGGGGAAGAAGTGGTTTCGAGGATGCGTGGGGACCTGCCCGTGGCGATTATCAGACCCTCTATTATTGAAAGCAGCCTTGAAGAACCGTCGCCTGGATGGCTAGCGGGCCTAAGAATGGCGGATCCAATAATTATTGGTTTTGGCAAAGGCCGGCTCCCAGATTTTCCCGCCACCCCAAATATTACTCTGGATATTATTCCTGTTGACATTGTTGTTAATGCAACATTAGCGGCAGCGGCACGATCCTACGAAAACGGCGGTATTGAAGTTTATCACATAACGAGTGGTTATACTAACCCTTTGTCTTTTCAACGTCTGCACGATTTGACCATGGAATATTTCAGGAAATTCCCGATGGTTGATAAAGGAAATCCTATCTCGGTATCGGCATGGAAGTTCCCTTCAAAAGAGAAATTCTCAAGAGAGTTTGAAGGAAAACTTCGCTATCTCAGTATGCTAAGCTGGATCTTGAAGAAAATCCCAACGAAATGGGCTTCGAAAAAGAACCGACGTATTGCTGTTCTTCAAAATGCGATTGAGAGGTTGCTCTATTACGCTGATATTTATGGCCCATATGCAAATTTAAATTTCGATTTTGAGACTAGGAAAGTCAACGAACTACATCAATCCCTTTCACTAGAGGAACAATACGCCTATCACTTCGATCCATCCCGAATCGATTGGAAACATTATCTGCAGCAAATCCATATTCCAGGTATTAAACACCATATTTTGAAAATGGAAGACGAACTCAATCATTTAGAAGCAAATGATACTGAGAACAGATACCCGGATGAATTAACAGAAGCCCCTAGCTTTCAAAATATTCCAAGTTTGCTAAAGTGGAGGGCGGATAAACTCCCATATAAAGTAGCGCTTCAAATTAAAAGGACAGAAGGCTGGGTTCGCTACACATATAGTGATTTCTATGATCTGTCACGTCGTATAGCTGGGTCACTATGGGAGAGAGGTTTACGCAAGGGGGATCGTGTTATTCTGTTTTCCGAGAATCAGCCCGAATGGGGAATTGCGTATTTCGCCGCGTCTCAACTGGGTTTGGTCCTCGTCCCTATAGATCAACAAACATCGTCACGTGAAGTTTATGCTTTGGCCGATTTCACCTCAGCCAAAGTCATACTTACGACCAAAAAATTGTTTGATCGTCTTGGGGAATTTGTTGATAAACCTACCGAGAATCCACCTCAATGCCTTAATGTTAATAACTTCTGTCAAGTCTTTGGAACTGCTCAACTTGCTCATTTTGATCTGCCTGAACCATCTGACGAACTCTTCGAAGCTAAGATTGAACCGAGTGAAATAGCGTCGATTATATTTACTTCCGGGACGGCCTCGGATCCTAAAGGAGCCATGTTGTCACATGGAAACTTCATTTCAAACGTTCTAGCTGTTGCAACTGTTTTAGAACCTTACGAGACTGATCAAATGCTATCAGTCTTACCGATGTATCACGCACTGGAATTTACCAGCGGTTTTCTAATGTCGATTTATGGTGGTACAACGGTGACTTATCTCGATTCTCCAACTACCATGCTTGAAATTATGTATGAAACGCAAACGACAGTGATGGTTGCAGTACCAAGGTTTTTTCAGATGCTTTACAAAACTATTATGCGGCACCTAACGAAGTCGACCAACTTGGTTATAAGTGACACTTCATCAGATTCACCGTTTAGTACTGAAATAATTCAAAAGGCATATCAAGCTATGGGAGGGAAAATACGTGTTTTCGTCAGTGGTGGTGCCAGTCTGCCGGATACAGTTTACGACAATTTCAATCGNCTTGGCATCACAATCCATCAAGGTTATGGTCTNACAGAATCCTCCCCAGTCTTAGCAGTTACACCCTATAANAAAAGTCGCCGTTCATCTGTCGGTTTGGCTGTCGAAGGNACGAAAGTTGAAATTAAAGACGCGAACTCCGATGGAATTGGTGAAATCGTTGCCAAAGGTCCTGGAGTCATGCGTGGTTATTACAATAATCCAGAAGCGACTAAAAAAGCCATCATAAACAACTATCTTTATACCGGTGATTTGGGGCGTTTTGACGACGATGGGTATTTATACGTCACAGGACGGAGTAAGGAGGTTATTGTAACCAGTGCNGGAAAAAATGTNTACCCGANTGAAATAGAGNCCCTTTATCGTCAGAATGAGATCATTGNTGAACTNTGCGTAGTTGGAATTAGTCCTACCGACGAAATCAGCGAAGATGTNCATGCAGTNATCGTCCCCAAAGAAAATGCTGANCTCGCTCAGGAGGAAGTTGAGCAGNTAATCTTCGAGCATATTAAAAAAACCAGAGAGGANTTACCTTCATACCAACAGATTCAAAAGAGTCATTTCCTGTGGNATGATCATTTACNGAAAAAGGAAAANGGAGAAATTGATCGGCGTCAGGTCAAAANNTGGTTAGAAAAATATATTGCAGCAACCAAAANTAGCGAACTTCTGAAAAATCCAGTAGAAACATCTTTAGAAGATTGGGAAGATTGGGAGNAGGAAATCATNCTGGAATTAAGCCATATGTCAAATGTTCCCACCGACNAAATTAGNTCTNAAACGGACATTGATACGGATTTGGCACTCGACTCAATTATGAAAGTTGAGTTACTTTTGCTCTTGGAAAACGAAGTGCAGAAGCATATACCAGATGAAATTATATCCGAAATNCAGACAGTTGATGATATATTTGACGCCGTTANACAAATAAGATCTACCACATTCCAANCTGATGTCNCATCNGATATCCATCCCGTTTTGATCAATCAACGCAGTNTTGCTTTGAAGATATGTTCTCAATTGTTNCGTGCTTGNANGCACATCCTATGNCACAGTTATTTTTCTATTCGTTCTTATGGGATAGAGCATATTCCCAAAGGCCAACCNTATATTGTCGCAGCAAACCATTCCAGTCATCTTGACACTGTAGCTATTATGACAGCTCTAGGTAGTGAATCACGAAAATTGCAAGTAGCAGGTGCCAAAGAATACTTTTTTGACAGTAAGATTAAATCTTGGTTTTTTTCCAATTTTATGAATGTNGTCCCCTTNGATAGGGAAACTATCTCTCTACAAAGCCTCAANATGTCAAAAGAAATACTTAATGGAGATATGTGTCTTCTTATATATCCTGAGGGAACTAGATCTATCGATGGCAAATTGCAATCGTTCAAAGCTGGTTTGGGNGTTCTCGCACTCAGAACAGGNGTACCGATTATTCCTTCTTATATNGAAGGNACATATCAGGCATGGGCTAAAGGAGANAAGANATTAAGCAAAAGCAAAATTCGGGTAATCTTCGGAGAACCAATTTTTTGTCAGCCAGAAAAGGATTTGTCGAATCGCAATAAATATCAGAAATATCAAGAAATAGTGTCTGACACCAGATCAAAGATCAAAAGTTTGAAAGNTGCGATTGAGGCGAAAGAATGAACTTGGATCCGTGTCGCGAAATTTTCTTTCGCTGTGATCGAATCGATCTGATGGAAAAAACAGACGAGGAGTTGCAATTCCAACTAGAACAACTTCGGAATTGCCAGAGTTTAACTGACAATGAACTNCTCGAACTGGAAATTCTGTGCAAATGGCATGATTACCGCGGTTGGATAGCATTATCCAAAACAGGCAAAGAAAANAAGCAACAGCTTGTTCAACTTCAGGTGCCAACCTAAAATCGCAATTTTAAATTTGTCTGGCCAACGTTTATAAGTTAAATGCTTGTGTGTTCTATCCAACCAATAGAAAAGGNATCATACCAGCTAGTTTCAAAATACAAGTCCGAAGATGAACACTTATANGTAGCGAATGATCGAGTCACGCCCATATAAGTTTATCACTTGTTATATACACTACCGAATTATGAAGATAGCAATTCTCGCTTCCGGAAGCGGGTCAAATCTGCAAACTCTAATTGATCAACTTCACTTAGATACTAATAGTGACGTGGAAATAGCTGCTGTNATTAGTGATCGGCCTAAAGCATACGCATTAATTAGAGCAAAAAAGGTTGGGATCCCAGCTTATGTTGTTCAACTAAAACATTTCCCCAACCGGAACGCCTTTGATGCCGAAATCTCAGGAATCATTGNGGCTCACGAAGTTGAGTTGATCTTACTTGCCGGCTATATGAAAATTTTTCAACCTTCATTTNTACGGANATATCGNTACAAACTGATCAATATCCATCCATCNTTGTTACCAGCGTTTCCAGGAGCTCACGCNNTATCAGATACACTTGATTACCACACCAAAATTTCTGGTGTCACTGTGCATTTTGTAGACGAAGGAGTTGATACNGGACCAATTATCGCTCAAGTACCANTACCNGTTNTNGATGATGATAANGAATCAAGTTTGCATCAACGGATCCANGCAGAAGAACATAAGATTTATCCCCAGGTCGTAAAATGGTTTGCNGCAAATCTAATTCATGTTGATAACNGAANAGTAATCATTAAACCAGAATGAAAGCTGATGTCGAAATGGCACTCCATACTGGCACCAAATTTTTGGTGAGTCAACAGCGGTCATCTGGTTGTTTCCAAGGTCAGCTCTCTTCCATGACTTTCCCTACCTGTGCTTATGCATGGACACAGTTTGCAATCGGGAAAGAACCTGATACNTCGATTATCAACTGGCTTCTAGCTAACCAAGATCAGAATGGTATGTGGTCACTGGATGCGTCNGGTATTCCGAATGAAAATGCAACTCTTTTCGCCCAATTAATACTTCAGCAGATTCAAAAAGTAAAACCGGATTCAGAAATTCAGATTGCGCTGAGTAGAATTCCCTTGTTATCAATTAATCTCGGTCTGATTAAGCTCGCATATGCACATTGCGGAAATTATGATTGGCACCGGTTAACTCCTCCTAAGTTTGTGATTCCAATGATTAAGATTGCACAGAAGTTCTCAAAAGCTTTCCCAAATTTGTGCCCCGTCCTAAAACCACCCAAACACCTGCTTCCGACTCCCGATTTCTTCTATTCAGATACTTTCAGTAATCTTTTTATCGCAGAGCAACAAACGCTTGTTCCAGCCATGTTACTACTAGAATTAGAAGGACAGAAAAGAGTTGGGACTGTCAATGATCTATTCTCATGGCTCCAAAGTAAGGTCTTGAGTGATGGTAGTTGGTTTTGCGTGAATTATATTACAGCCTTAGCAACGGTCGCCTTGGTTGAATTCAATAAATATTCAGATGATTCTCAAGCATTGATGCTTATTAGGCAAAGTCAATCTTGGCTAGAACAAACCAAGAATCCTGATGGAGGATGTCGAGAGGCAATTAACCTTAATATCTGGGATACTTCGCTCAGCTTGATCGCATTGGCAGAGGCAAATAATCCTGGCCACAAAGAGCACCTTGTGGAAGGCGCAAAATGGCTCATCAAACACCAAAACAAAGAAGGTGGTTGGGCTTTTTCTGGCTTATTAGATGGAGGATTGCCATCTGATGCCGATGACACAGCTTTAGCTGTGCGTGCACTGTTGAAATCTGGCTTTCCTGTCAGCAATGATGCGATTCAAAATGGACTCAATTGGTTGATCGCAAATCAATCAGAGGATGGAAGTTGGAGTACATATATTCCTGGTGAAGGAGATGTTGGATGTGTTTCCATTACAGCACACGCAATTGAAGTACTCCTAGAAGTAAACGGATACCAAAAACAGATTGACCAAGCTGTCGCTTGGCTTGAAACCTATATATCCCGTGACGGTTTCTGGGATGATCTCTGGTTGTCTAAACGAACATATGGAACAGCTTGTGCCATAAACGCTATAGTGAAGGCAGGATATCATAATATCCAAGCAATTGAAGATGGTGTCAAATGGCTCGAAAGTGTACAGAACCCTGATGGTGGTTGGGGGGAAGACATGTTTGGAAATCAAATCGATAGTACAGTTGAGCAAACGGCTTGGAGTACGTATGCCCTGTTGATTGTTGATTGTAAAAATCCATCTGCTCGCCGAGGTTTAGAATTCCTCATTAACCAACAAAATCCAGATGGATCATGGAATGCAAGCTGCGTCGGAATCTACTGGGAAATCATAGGTGGGTACATTGATCCGATATATGCATCAGTTTTTCCGATTTTAGCCTT
>NZUQ01000008.1 GCA_002697225.1 Candidatus Poribacteria bacterium | reverse complement strand
AAGAATCTCTGGCCGAAATTGCTTCTGTTACAAAAACTCTTTTCGAAATTTCTAATCCAACAACGTTGGTTGGCCATCCATTGGTTATTAACATTTCAATTCGTACTCTTGAGCGCTTACTTGATCAGCCCGAAAATTGGGACTTGGAACATCGTTCGCAAATCCAGAAGTTGTTATCAGAACTTGCCAACCTGATCGATAACTATTCAATTCAAGATTTTTACAACAGTTTCGAAGAAGAAAACTCATTTTCTGATNACGGGAAAAACGAATTAAGAGAAGAATTCGGNGATCTCCCAGCCAAAGTCCTGTATAAAAATTTTGGGCGATTAGATGTNCTGGAAAAAATTGAGGACAACAACACTTATACTTTGATAGAAAATCATAAGACATATTTTGAATATAANCACATTGATCTACCATTATGTCTTACATTTACCCCTGACCGGGTAATGCTGGAATCCAAATCGATGGAAATACTTGATATTGCTATGGAGGAAATTGAGAATGTCTGCGGGCATTCATTGTTCTACCTNGCGAAAACAATAACATNATGAAAGTAAGAAGGAGGTGATGNTTATGGCTCGAAGTAANAGTGGCANGAAACGCAGACGCACTCAAATCCGCCATCAACAAAAACGTCGTCGCAAACCCAACAAAAGCTAACTATGTCGATAGTTGAATTTTAGATTTTATAATTAGAACTTTAATTATGGAAATTAAACTACCGTCTCGTTCGTGGGTGTTAGAAGTAAAAGCCACACTTGAGACTCTTATCCAACGTTACGGGAAGATGGGTGAAGCATACGATCCAGCTGATCGGCCAATTGCAGTGTTTGATTGGGATGATACCGTGATTTTCAATGACGTTGGTATGGGTGTGTTCTATTTTCAGATTGATGAACTTCAATTTAATTTTGAACTGGAAGAATTCTGGAACTTAATCCCACCTAACTATAACCGGGAGGTCTGCCGAGCCAACTATGAACAAATTCGGAACCTACCAATTAATGAAGCTAAGAAACTCCCGGCTTATCAACGTTATCGAAAATTCTTTACCCAAGCCTTTCATGATCTCTGGCAATCGGAAGGNACCGCTCATNTTGCCTTANTACAAGCACAACTTNTGGTTGGATTTTCACCTGAAGAGATTGTTCTGATTGCTAAGAAAGCAATCGATTTGGAAATGTCGATGCCCTGNGGTCTTGTCTCTATCCAAGAATCGGAAGCAGATNCANATCCNNTAACAGCTAGACATGGCATTCGAATCTACCAGGAGATTCGAGATTTAATCAATTTGATGCAGTTGCACGGATTTGATGTTTGGATTGTCACGGGCGCTTGTAAGTATATCGTTCAGCCATTTGCAGAGAAATGCGGTATTCCAAGTGATCGTGTAATTGGAATCGAAATGGCAGTCCAACATGGAAAGTTCACAGATCAACCGGTAGAACCAGTGCCCTACGAAGATGGAAAGCCCAAGGCTATCAGAAGATATATTGGTAAGAAACCAGTTTTTGCAGCTGGCAACAGCCAAGGGGATATGGCAATGATGAGATACTGTGAGGATACGGCGTTACTGATTGACTGTGGTGATCCCTACCTTCAGCAAAAATCGGTTGAACTGGGATGGTTGGTTCAACCCCAATTTGAATTGGCTACTTGATCTGGCCAGTACCACGAACGATATACTTATAGCTGGTTAGTCCTTCTAATCCCATCGGACCTCGACAGTGCAGTTTTTGCGTGCTGACTCCTACTTCCGCACCTAACCCAAATTCATACCCATCAGTAAATCGTGTACTCGCGTTAACATAGACTGCCGCTGAATCAACCTCTTTCAAGAAACGTTGCGATGTGGTGTAATTATTGGTAATGATAGCATCTGAATGGTGAGACCCAAAAGTTTCGATATGATCAATAGCTCCGTCTAGATCCGTGACGACACGAATGGATAATATCGAATCCAGATATTCCGTACGCCAATCCTCATCAGAAGCGGGAATCAAGTCAGGACAGATTTCCCGAGCCTTGTCGCACCCTCGTAACTCAACCTTGGCATCCACAAACTTCTGGGTGACTGTTGGTAAGAACTCATCAGCGATGTTTTCATGAACCAGCATCGTCTCCATGGCGTTGCATACTGCCACATACTGTGTCTTAGCATTTACAGTAATCTTCTCGGCCATTTCCAAATCAGCATCCCGATCGACGTAAACATGACAGATACCATCAGCATGACCAACAACAGGAATTTCTGATGTCTTCATAATATAACGGATGAACTCCTGGCTGCCACGAGGTACTATCAGGTCAATCAGTTCATGCATTGAAATCATTTGGCGTACAGCTTCCCGGTCAGTAATTTCCACAAATTGAATTGCCTCTTTTAACCCAAATCCTTCCGCTACCCGACGCAAAGTTTCAGCAATCAGTGTATTCGAATGAATTGCTTCAGAACCGCCTCTAAGAATCACACCATTTCCGGATTTCAAGCAAAGGGCTGATACTTCGACCGTAACATTGGGACGCGATTCGTAGATGACGCCAACCAGTCCAATCGGCACTCGCATAACGCCAATTTGTAGACCATTGGGGCGTTCCCATGTCCGTGTCACTTCACCTATTGGTTCTGGTAGACTTGCAACTTGACGCAAATTATCGGCCATGGTAGAGATTTTTTCCTCGTTCAGCGCAAGTCTCTTCATCAACGGTAGTGCTAAATCGGTCTCTCTGCCGTTTTCCAGATCCATCTGATTGACTTCGATGATTTGGTTCCGCTGTAGCCATATTTGGTCTGCCATAGCTAAGAGTGCGTTGTTTCGCACATCTGACGAGACCTGTGCTAACTGTCGCATTGCGGTTCTTGCTAATTCGGCTTTTTGCTTGATCATTAGACTTAATTCCACAGATTCATTTAAGTTTGCTTCACAAGATGTTGGTATCTACCAAACTCTAATGTAAGTTACAATATGTTAGTGGACAACTTAATACCTATACGCTTCCGGCTATTGAGCGAGTTACCATATGGTTCCAACCACGCAGTACGAGACGAACATCAGTGTGTCCATTTCCATCCTCAACTTTGTC
Source organism: Candidatus Poribacteria bacterium (assembly GCA_002697225.1). The sequence continues at coordinate 8,879 of NZUQ01000008.1, read as the reverse complement.
ATTACCTGCATAAAGCTGAACAAGTACTGTTTTTCGTGTTTTCAAGGATGTATTCGGCATAGACCCATGCAAGGTGCAATAGTGAAAAAAAACGACATCCCCCGGTTCTGCCTGCAAAACAGTCGCTTTTTCAATTGGATATCGTTTATGTATCTCAGCATTTTGCCCGCTTCCCATCATACCTTCACAACGTCCCAGCTCTCTGTGAGACCCCGGATACACGCGAAAACACCCCATTTCATCGGTTGCTTCTGAAACGTGGACGACACCGGCAATCATCGTATCNTTGATAGTCGGNAAGTACTGCCAATCCTGATGCATTGGAAATGCNGATCCCTTCTCAGCAGGTTTCTGAAAAAGTTTTGTATGATGAAGTATGATGTCGGGACCAAGTATTGCATCAGCAATGTCAAGAAACTTTTTCTGTTGAACAGCATTCAACCATACCGAAGAATANGCCTGGACATTATGCGTATGAAAAACAACCGAATCTACCGGCTCCAAGTTGGCAGTCAACTGACTACCCCACCGCGCATTGACGTTTTCGTTACCGNTTAACAACTGGGCNACAATCCGATCAAAATCNGATTCCATGGATCCAATTTCATCTGGNGANTAAACGCTTTTGGCCAAATAATAACCGTTTTGGTCAAAGAATTCCTTGATCTCCATTGTNANACTTNCNNTTTAAATTNTGCTTGNTGTTTGACCATAATCNCTTGCCTGAAACACCGGTAAATTTTAGTNGGAACTGTACTNNCTGANTTTTAAAATCTTAGCATGGACAATTTTGAAAGTCAACTTTGCAAATTGGCATGTAACCCATAGACCAATCGGTGAAAGTCTTGACAAAACTTTAGCGGAAATGATATCATTCNCGCTTGTCTTGTCCTTATCCTTTGCATGGACAGGTTTAGCTTTGAATATATTATGGAGAATACATCTCAGGTAACCGGAAAGTAAAAAAATGCTTCAAACGAAAACTTTTTTCCCCAAGGAAGACGATTTCCAAGTAAGGTGGCATCTGGTTGACGCAGAAGGTCAGATTCTCGGCCGCTTAGCGTCACGAATTGCCACAATATTACGTGGGAAACACCATCCTAGTTTTACGCCACACTTCGATGGTGGATTTCGGGTCGCCGTCGTCAATGCCGAGAAAGTTCGCCTAACCGGCAAGAAAGAAGAACACAAAAAGTACTTCCGACATAGTGGCTACCCCGGTGGTGAGACACTCACCCCATACAAAGAGCAGATGAAAAAGAAGCCGGAAGAAATTATTAGGTCCGCCGTACGAGGTATGCTTCCAAAAAACCGGCTAGGTAGCAAATTGATGAAAGGACTAAAAGTCTATGCCGGACCGGACCACCCACACCAAGCACAGAACCCGGAAGTTCTGGAGTTCTAACACCTTTAATTCAAGTTTAGTAGGATAATTTATGGCAACAGAGCAATTTTGGGGTACAGGACGCAGAAAAACGTCTGTCGCCCGAGTACGGATCATACCAAACGGATCCGGAGAGTTTGTGGTCAACAAGAAGCCGATTGACGAATATTTTGATCGACCAGATCATGTTACACTGGCTAGAAGCCCACTCAATCTAGTGGAAAAGGCAAGTAGCTTTGATGTCTTCGTTAATGTTAGAGGCGGTGGAATTTCAGGGCAAGCGGGAGCTGTACTGCACGGATTGTCACGCGCTATGGTGAAAGCAGACGAATCCTGTAAGTTGACAATAAAGCGAGCTGGCTTTCTGAAACGTGATGACCGTATGGTGGAACGCAAGAAGTTTGGCCGAAAAGGCGCACGTGCCCGTTTCCAATTCTCTAAACGTTAGATCCTGACTTTAGCAATGCCAAATATAGCAATTCTTGGAACCCAATGGGGTGATGAAAGCAAGGGGAAGATGACTGATTTCCTTGCTGAAAAAGTAGATGTTGTCGCCAGGTACCAAGGCGGGGATAACGCTGGTCATACCATTGTTGTTGGACAAGAAAAATTCATCTTACACTTGATTCCTTCCGGGATTTTGTATCCCAATACGGTCAACATAATTGGTAATGGTGTTGTCGTCAATCTGGAAACGCTCTTCTCAGAAATCAACCATCTGCGCGAGCGAGGGGTTGAAGTTGGCGAGAACTTGAAGGTTAGTTCTCGTGCTCACTTGATCCTGCCTTATCATAAGCTGATGGAATCTTGGAATGATCTTGGCAGCGGTGTGAAACTTGGCACAACTGCACGTGGAATCGGACCTACCTACTCAGATAAGATGAATCGTTATGCCGGTGTCAGGGTATCCGACCTTCTCGAGTTTGATCTCTTTCGGAAGAAGATTGATTTTAATCTTGAAGCCAAAGACTATGCACTAAGTCAAGTTAGCAAGATTGATAAAAATGCCTTGTTGGAACAATACCATGAATATTCGCAGTTACTGAAACCACATGTCATTGAAACTCCTGATTTTATGCATCGCGCCCTAAAAGCCGAAAANCANATTCTNTTNGAAGGTGCCCANGGCNCTATGNTGGACATNGATTTCGGAACTTATCCTTACGTGACCTCNTCNAACACGACTGTNGGTGCCATTTGTACCGGTCTCGGTGTAGGAGTCAAAGCCATAGATGAGGTNNTAGGTGTTACTAAAGCCTATGTCACTCGTGTTGGNGCTGGACCGTTTCCNACAGAAATGCCAGCGGAAATNGATGANGAAATTCGGGATATCGGNAAAGAATATGGCGCNACCACAGGTAGACCGCGTCGTTGNGGTTGGCTNGANCTTGTNGCATTGCNATANNCNGCNCGAATNAACGGNCTNACAGNTATCGTNCTGTCNAAGGTNGATGTNCTGGANCACCTNGACGAAATAAAAGTTTGTACCGGTTACCAGTACAATGGCAAAGAATTGGAAGGGTTTCCAACTAGCCTATCCACACTGGAAGCCTGCAGTCCGGTATACGAAACATTACCTGGTTGGAAAACACCAACAGTTGGGCTTCGTCAGGTAAAGGATCTTCCAGAAGATTTAAAAGACTATTGCGATTTCATCGCCCAATTCTTAGAAGTGCCAATTGCCATAGTTTCTGTTGGTCCTGAACGGGATCAAACATTGGTTTTAGATGAAACTTTCATCTAAATAATTTTGTATCAATTCATCAACCATTTGCGGTTGACATTTGTACCTTAAATAAGTAATATTTATAGGTTTTTAATCGTATGAGTCGTTAGCTCAGTTGGTAGAGCATCTGACTTTTAATCAGAGGGTCGCAGGTTCGATCCCTGCACGACTCAAATTTTAATGCCCTCTTCGTCTAGCCAGGTCAAGGACACCAGCCTTTCACGTTGGTAACGCGGGTTCAAATCCCGCAGAGGGTATGTTGACTGGCGGGGGTAGTAATTATCCCCGCCAGCAGCCTTTTTTTCTCTCTCCCTAATCCTAAAATTCACTTCCATTTTACGGTCAGGATAAGCTGTTATTCTTTCTATCAGTGCGTGTAGCGTCAATTTGCGAGAATTGTCCTGCTGTAACTCCTATTTCAAGAGTTGTCTGAATCTTTACAGTGCCACTGGTTCGGCACTTTTTCCCCGCTTTAATTCGGTTAGTCACTAGTCCAACTTTCGCTTCATCTCTGTCTTGAAATGCACCTAATTCTGTCGAGATCCTTCGAGATCATTATGCTTGCCATACAGTTTGGTAATCGCTAAATGCCGTCCTCCTTGACTCTACATCTTTCCAACAATTATAATTTGGAAACACGAAAAGCTTCCCCAATTCAGAGTCAACATTACCTGAGCCAGTTTATAGTTTAGAGTACTTACCCTTTCTACCAGTAAGCGCCACTATCCCTAGGAGATATACGATGAGCAGCGCAGCCAAACCCAACGTTGTTTTCATCCTGACCGACGACCAGGGCTATGGAGATCTCTCCTGCTTGGGTAATCCGGTTTTGCACACACCAAATCTAGACCAACTATATAACGAAAGTGTGCGCTGCACTGACTTCCACGTGGCACCTGTTTGTACACCCACGCGGGGCGAACTGCTGACTGGACGAGATGCCCTGTATAATGGTGCCTCTTTTGTCTGCATGGGGCGGTCACTACTCCACCCCGATTTGCCCACTATGGCTGATATTTTTGCTGACAACGACTACTATACAGGTCATTTCGGCAAGTGGCACTTGGGTGACAATTATCCCTACCGTCCCCAAGATCGTGGGTTTCAAGAAACCATTCACCACCCTTCCTGGGGTATTACCTCTGCCGCCGACTATTTTGGCAACGACTACTTCGATGACCATTACCGCCACGGAGACCAGATTAAACAGTATCAAGGCTACTGTACCGACATCTGGTTTGAAGAAGCCATGAATTGGATCAACCGCTGTCAGAATCAGCCCTTTCTAGCTTACATCGCCACTAATGCCCCCCATGGTCCGCTGTGGGTGCCGGATCAATACCGGGATCCCTATCGAAATCAGGTCAAAGCCAACGAGGCCAGTTTCTTCGGCATGATTGCTAACATCGACCAAAATCTCGGTCGGCTGGACCAGTATCTGCACCAGAATGGGCTGCATGAGAATACAATCCTGATTTTCATGACCGACAACGGAACAGCTTCAGGAGAAAATGTATTTAACGCTGACATGCGGGGCAAAAAATCGTCGCTTTACGAGGGTGGTCATCGTGTTCCATTCTTTATCCGCTGGCCTGACGGCAACATTCGAGACGGACGTGATGTTGAAGGCCTGACCCGAGGCACCGATCTACTGCCTACCCTGATAGACCTCTGCGAACTTAATTTACCAGACGGGCTGACCTTCGATGGTCTATCATTGGCAGACTCACTGCAAACAGGTCAACCTGTCTCAACCGAACGAGTTTCCGTTATCCAGTTCGGTCATCCTAATGAAGGTATCTGGGGCTATACGGCTGAAGACCAAGCCGCCGTCATGTGGCAGAATTGGCGACTAGTCAACGGCCACGAACTCTACAATGTCAACATCGATCCAGGCCAAAACAACGATCTGTCTACAGAGCATCCTGACATCGTCAGCCAATTGCACGACCACTATCAGGCTTGGTGGGATGGTGTGGGACAGAACCTGAGCCACTACCATCCACTGACAATCGGCACGGCCAACGAAAATCCGATGCGACTCTGTAGTTGCGATTGGGCTTGGGTCTATGCCGATAACCAAAGCAACATTCGCGGTTGTGTAATGGATAGCGGCACTTGGCATGTAGAGGTAGCCAAAGAGGGCCTTTACAGCCTGACACTGCGTCGATGGCCCCAAGAGTCAGAACTCGGTATCTCCACACCGGCACCAGTGATGCAGGGAGTGGACGGCTTATGGCCGGAAGGCAAGGCGCTACCAGTAGCCTCTGCCTGGTTACAAGCAGGTAATGTAGAGCAGCACCAACCCGTTGTGTCGGATGCCACCCAAGTGACGTTTGAGACAGAACTTAAAACGGGCGCCACCACCTTCAAGAGTTGGTGGTATAATAGCGAAGGCGAGGCATTAGCTGGAGCTTACTACCTGACAGTCGAGCGATTGAGCAGTTAGAACCAGGTTTAAAATAGACAGCAAGAGGTCCCAGAGTTTAAATCAAATTGTAAACAAACTGGGATTTGATTTTAATAGCCGATCAGTTAACTTACATATTCGACGATCGCAAACCTCATCTGCTTATCCAAAAAAGCGACAGAATCTAGATAATCTCCCTTAACCGGATAAATGCTAGACCTGGGTTATATGCCGGTGTTTTATCAGGGGTTTTCTTAGCTTTCTTTTGCGAACTTGGTGCCACCTATTTCGGTCCTGCCATCTTTCTACCGTTGGTCCTAGCCTTTTTGCCTTCAATGCCTCCACATCCCGATGAGGTCAGACACCTCAGCTCTAATTCTACCACGGAACGCGCGTCGAGCCGTGTGCTCCGCCGCTAAACGCCGGTGGCAATTGGCGAGCCATCCCACGGAAACAGATGCTAGCGAGCTCGCACTCGATCAGTAGCGGCTCTAGCATCTCCGAATCCTCGCCTCGCCCGCGCAGGTAGGCAGCCAGGAACGCCAGCTTTCTGGCCTTGCGCCGCACCGCTAAACGCCCTTTCACTTCCACCCGTAGGATCGGAAGAACAAAGGTGGTACTCGTTCGGCCACATTGTCACCGGCCAAGCTGAGAACAATTCCCATCGGAGCGGGACCGAAATCAAGGAACTGGGCACGTGCGTTGTAGACGTTGCCACCCCAGCGTTTGGTCACAACTACCACGTTGAAAGAGACAAACTTTTTAGCCTTTTGGTCGTAAACCGCATGGCCTTCAAGTTTAGCATCAACGCCCCGTTTTTGGAGTTTCGGAATGCCAGGGCCAGGGCGGTTCCATTTTCCTTCGATGTGTACGCCTTCGTGGACTTCCGAAGTCTGGGTCCAACCCTTGTAGCGCAGCGACACGAAATTGTCGTTCACATCAATCACCTCGGCCGTTAAATCCGCGCGCTCCACTGTATTCTGAGGGAAGGGCGACGTGTGACCTCGCACGAGATCAACGAAGTGAAAGCGAGCCAACCTTTCCACGAGGTCGCGTTTGACTTTCCGCTTGGCGCCCTTGATCGGCTGTTCCGGGAGGAAGGCCTGAGCCTCGGATTTGCGGAACCAAGCGTAATCTTGGTTGTACATCTTGCGATGCACCTGGGAAACGTTTTTTGCATCGGGTCGGGGAAGGTCACGGCAGATCACGCTGAGCACGAGCCCACCAGTAGGATACCGTTTTCTGGCCTCTTCTTTAGCAAGCTCTGCCACTGCCTTGGAGAACACTTCCTGCGTCATGAAGCGATCACTCGGTGAAGTGGTCTTCCACTTTTCCAGTCCTTCTCGCAGCAGCTTTTCTACTTTCCGCGCATCACGAGCATCGTGATGGGTTCCGGCCAACAGCAGACCACTGGGTGTTGCTACAAAGATACCCTGGTATGAATAGAAGTCGTTGCATTGCGTCTTGATCTTTCGCACTAGCTGACTCTCAAAACTCATGTTGGTTTTGTCGTCCAAGGCCTTTCCCGGTCGCTCGATCGCGTCGGCGGCGGGTACAAGTCTCTGGGACAATTCCTGCACTTTGGGGTCGGTCCAGACAGACTGTCTGACAGTGACACCGTTGCCTCACGTACAGCCAAGCGGATGTTCATTCATCAAGTAAATCATGACCGGCTTGTCATTCTTCTGCGCACCGACGATGCCTTGCAAGACGGATGTGCGCCACGGGATCTTCCGATACGACGCTTCGCTCGGATTCGGCAGCACAAAATCACGTAACTGCGCGTTCTCGGCCGACAACTTCAGTGTTCGCAGGGGTTTTCCCTCGTCTGCATATAGACCAATACCTGGCACCAGTAACAGCAAGGTGGCGACCGTGCCGGTAACGAAATGACTCATGCGTTGCTCCTTGATCTGCTCAACCAACCTCAACCTGTGCTAGCACAAGTTAAAATCATTGGATCTGGAATATAGGCTATGTCTGGTGCTGTACTAGCAACCACCATAGTTACTAACTTGGCTGTATAATTTGAATTCGGAATATGTTGGGAACGTACTCGGGTGTTGGAATGTTGTTGGTTGATTTTTTTGATTAACCTTTTCAACAGCTTTCCATTCAAAAGGAGAACCCCAACAGGTAAAAACCAATTTGGCGGGCTTAGCTTCTAGTCGGAAGCAAATTAAGATAAAAACAACGATTGAAACCAAGCGGATAATGTTTGTCATTGGCTTAATTAGTTGTTGATCAGTCCTCGTTTGTGGGGAATTTTATCATCAAAGTTGAAATCGAGGAAATATAGAAGCCCATCCTAAGACGAAATTTGATAATTGTCAAGTAAACGAGCAATCCTGTAAACTGGACGGGTAGGAGCCAAGCTATGAGGAGGCTAGTTTAGTCAGTGAAACTGCCAATCACTGGAGAGAAAAGGGTTGAGAGAAGGAAAAAGGGTACCAGCTAGGGTTGCCGATACCCGCCTGATTACCCCGTATGCGAGTTATCTATTGCGCGGGTGAATGTACATCGAATTCCTTTCTAAAATCTGCCAATGCGCGTTGATCCTGGATCGTGTATGATGGTTGAAGTGTCGAAACTATCTTTGATCAATCGTGTCTTGAGGTTTTGAGCATCCGGGTTTTCCCACAGGTTGTTGTGCTCATTAGGATCATTTTCCAGATCGTAAAGCTCGCCGTAATCATTGCCATGGTAGACGGAAAGTTTGTGTTGTTTTGTGCGATACATGGTTGCGTAGCTGGGCGGAGGAGAATCTATTCCTTGGTTCCAGTTCATATCCAGGACATTGTAAAATTCGCAACGAATAAAGTCTCTGTGATGATCTCGATCTGATTGACCTGTCAGAATGGGCAATAAGGATTGGCCATGTACCCAACCCGGATCAATGTCTACAATATCGCAAAGCGTAGGGGCTATATCTGTAAGTTCAACCAGACCATTTGATCGCAGACCGGGCTCGAAGTTTCCAGGCCAGCTGATGATAAGAGGGACACGTACCAGCCCCTCGTAAAAACGACAGCCTTTGTTTTCCAATCCATGATCGCCTAGCAGTTGTCCGTGATCGCTCATGAAGATGATGACGGTATTTTTGCGTTGATTTGTTTGTTCCAGTTCGTCCAGGAGTCGGCCGACATTTTGATCAATAAGTTTGATCATGGCATAATAATTCGCTGTGCGCTGTTGTTGTGCCTCGTCAGGTACTCGCGGTTTTTTCTGGAAAACATGGGAGCTCAGTTTTGCCTGAATTTCGAGATCGCTATCTTTGAAGGGTGGTTTGGGCATGGTATCGGGATCAATATCAGCAACGAGAGATGCAGGCGCATCGTAGGCCGGATGAGGGTCAAAGG
>NZUQ01000007.1 GCA_002697225.1 Candidatus Poribacteria bacterium | reverse complement strand
TTGTTTGATTGATATAGTTAAGGTCTAACCGCGCTTCTGATGCCTGAAAAACTTGATCCTGATTTGTTACAATTTTTTGCTGAGGCATTCGACTCTTTTGATACGGCAACTGACAAGTTAACCGAAGCTTACACCGACCTTGAAAAGCGGTTGGAAACTGTCAATCAGGAGCTTGAACAGACAAACCGGGAATTGAAACAAAGCCTGGTTGAAAAAGAGGAACTTCATGATAAACTAGCTTGTATTCTGGAGAGTATGACGGCTTCAGTTATCGCTGTCGATCTTAATGGTAACGTTAGTTTGTTTAATCATGCTGCTGAGAGTTTAACCGGGATGGAATCGGAAAAGGCAGTGGGACAGCTGTATGAAACCCTTTTTGCAGATCGGCCTTATCTGTTGCATACGCTTCAGGAAGGAAAGCCTTACAAGAGTCATGAAGGCTTCATTAAAAACCCGAAACTTACGGAACCGATTGCCGTTGAGATCAGTACAAACTTGATTTCAAATGCCAATGGTGATGTACTGGGTGCACTTGAGATCGTACATAATATCTCGGAACGGAAACAACTCGAGGAACAACTCAGTAGATCAGCTGCACTGGCTGAACTCGGTAAAATGGCAGCTGAGGTAGCCCATGATCTTCGGAACCCACTTGGTGCTATACGGCTTTATGCTGGCATGCTTCAGCAGGAACTAAAGGATGATCGAAAAGAGTTGGCAGATTCTGTAGTTAGAGGTCTCGACTCGTTGGAGNCNATCACCTATAATTTGCTGTCTCTAGCACGNCCGGTCAAGGCGAAGTTNGAGTTTGTTGACCTCAATGAACTTCTGGATGGTATCCTGTCGCTNACCCAGCCTGCCATGGACGAAAANNATATTTCACTGAAATGGTGCTTCGNTGCGGAAAATCGAGTGGTTTGTTATGGAGACTTCGAGCAACTCAAACAAGCGATGTTGAACCTTGTCCTCAATGCCATCCAGGCCATGCCGGATGGAGGTNATTTGGAGATNCATGTAGGNACAGACTCGGAAAAAGAGTTGGTGACCTTATGCATTGCAGATGATGGTCAAGGTATTCCAACCGACATTCAAGAAAAGATTTTCACTCCCTTTTTTACCACGAAACCCACAGGTACGGGTTTGGGTTTGCACACAGTTAATCGTATTGTGCAAGCACACTATGGTCGAATCCGGGTTGTGAGTGCCGAAAGGGCTGGCACCCAATTTGTTGTCGAGTTACCTCGTGACGCCAGGCAACTACAACCGCCGGTTTTTCAAGTGGGAATTGAACCGATTCAAGCAGTGAATTAAGGAAAATGAGCCATGAATGAATGTGATATTCTTGTTGTCGATGACGANGATTTTATGCGGGGAGCGATAATCGAAACGCTTCGTCGTGGCGGTTATTCCGCCATGACGGCAAGCAGTGCGCATGAGGCGATAGACTTAATGGCTCACCGCGAGTTTTCGCTCGTATTGACGGATGTTAAGATGCCGGAAATGAATGGGTTAGCACTCTTTCAAAAGATCAAGGAATTACGTCCCGAAACTTCTGTTGTGATTATGACGGGTTTTCCTAATTTGCAGGATGCCATTAATGTCATTAAAGAAGGCGCGGTTGATTATTTACAGAAGCCGTTTCCTCCTGATAAATTGATTGATATTGTTGAGCAGTTCATTGATGTCCGTCAACCTAAGAAAGAAACAGATTTTGGAAACATTATTACTGNAGACACTTACATGCTCCAAATTTTGGACAAGGTTCGGATGGTCGCGCCGAGTAATGCCCCTGTTTTGATTCAGGGGGAAACCGGAACCGGAAAAGAGCTGATTGCGCAAGCATTGCACAATAATAGCCGTCGGAATGAAACAGGAGAGCTGATTGCTTTAAACTGTGCAGCGATTCCTAATTCATTACTGGAAAGTGAGATGTTCGGGGCGGAAAANGGTTCCTACACAGGAGCAAATGCTCTCCATATTGGTCGTTTTGAGCGTGCGCACAAGGGGACNCTCTTTCTGGATGAAATNAGCGAACTCTCATGGGAACTTCAGGCCAAACTNTTGCGGGCACTGCAAGAGCGNGAGATCGAGAGAATNGGTGCTAGCCAGCCAACTAAGGTGAATGCNCGCGTTATTGCCTCAACCAACGAGAATATCGAGAAACTGGTGGATGATGGGAAATTTCGACCGGATCTTTTTTTCCGTCTTGATGTTATACGAATCTCAATTCCNCCTTTGCGTCAACGTAAAGCAGATATCCTACTTTTGGCTAACCATTTCCTGAAAATTTATTGTGATGAATACGATCGGAAAATTAACGGATTTTCCGATGAAGCAATGGCACAATTGACAGCCTACGATTTCCCCGGAAATATTCGGCAACTACAGAATATCGTGCAGGAGGCGGTTATTGAAACTCAGAGTGATTGCGTGGACAGGGATAACATCCACCTGCGAAAAACTCCTTTAATGCAGGATGGTACCTCGGTTCAGGAAGATGGATCTGTTTCGTTTAAGGTGGGAATGTCACTCCGGGACATTGAGAAAGAAGTGATCCTCAAAACCCTTGGCGCTCATGATGGTAATCGGACAAAAACTGCCGAAGCACTCGATATTACATCTCGAACAATCCGAAATAAGCTGCGTGAATACCGAGATGAAGGACAAGAAGCGTAATCCTTGGCTTACTTCTTGCTCACGTAATGGGTCAAGGTAGAAACGGATCATTTCGGAGCAATTGACATGGCAAATCTTTCCGACATCACGTCTAAATCACTTGAAGTTGCTATTGAAGGTACAAAACTGCGGCACCAGTTGATCGTCAACAATATTGCTAATGGTGATACACCCAATTTTCAGAGTCTTGACATCAATTTCCAAGATGCGTTGAAAGAGAAATTGGCTCTATGGCGGGGAAATAACGTTACAAAAGACAGTTCGGCTACAAGCGGCCTAAAGCGGTTAGAAGAGCGGGAGTTTAATATTGCTGTCAAACTTTCAACAGAAAAGAAACTTGATGCTTCCCGGTTGCGAGCAACTATCTATACTGAACCGAATGAACAGGAACGTTTAGATTCAAATAGTGTTGATGTCGATCGTGAAATGGCCAAGTTAATGGAGAATTCCTACTTTCACCGAGCCTACCTTGAAATCTACAATAAAAAATCTCGGATGATGCGAATGGCTATTACTGGTCGCGTATAGTTTGGATAAAGAGGGTAAAAGCATGAAAAATATGGATCTGTTTACTTCACTGAACACAAGCGTTACGGCATTGCGTGCACAAAGATTTCGTATGAATGTCATCGCTGACAATTTAGCTAACGTTCATACAACTAGAACGGAAAAAGGTGAGCCTTATCGGCGAAAAGAAGTTCTGTTTGCTACTAATGAGTCGATACCGTTGTTTCAAGACAATGTCAATGCTGCTTTGCAAAAGTATGCTGGTTTAACCAACACGTTCAGCAATGCTGCTCGTGGTGTTCGAGTCACTGATATCGTTGAAGATCAGCGACCGTTCCGAGAACTCTACAATCCGGGACACCCCGATGCTGATGAGAAGGGAATTGTTCGATTGCCGAACATTGACCCCATCGTGGAAATGGTCAACATGATGTCTGCTTCACGTTCATATGAATCTAATATTACAGCTATTAATATTACCAAACGAATGGCAGAGAAGGCATTAGATATTGGATCNTAGAAGGTTGTAGTCAGGNGATTTAGANTAATGAAATTACAACGTACATTGACGCCGATTTCACNCAAACCACAGAAAAATGATGTCAAGAATGCCGATTCAAAGCAGCAAACCGGCTCATTTTCTGAAACGCTCAACAATTCNATGGAAGAAGTGAATCAACTTCAAAAAGAGGCCGACAAGGCAATTGAAGCGNTGNCAACAGGCGAAACGAAAGANATTTCTCAAACTATGATTGCCATTGAAAAGGCCAATGTGTCATTCCAATTGATGACGCAGGTGCGCAATCGACTTGTTGAGGCCTACCAAGAAGTTCTCCGTATGCAATCCTAACCCATTTTAGGTTGACAAAAAAATTGTAGCGGATTAGCATAAAATACGTTCTTTAAACATAGATACCTATTTATTACTTAGGTGTAAGAGCTAAAGGTCAATTTTATGTCGCCCGCACTACAAATTCTNTACGAGCAGTTANGAAGTTCCTGGGCTAACCTTCCACGACAAGCTAAGATCCTTCTTCCTATTGTCGGTGTCCTGATTCTGGCCGCATTTGTCGGTCTGATTATGTTTTCCGGAACAGAAGAAAATAAACTTCTCCTCTCTACTCTTTCTGAACGGGATCGATTGTTGATTCAGAGAGAGCTAACAAATGCCGGAGTGTCTTTTGATGAAGCCCNCCTTACCACAGAGGGATCTCTCTATGTGCCGGAAAGTCTAGCCGANAGGGCTCGTATGATTCTGACAGTGGAGAAGCTACCGCAATCTGGTAGTGGTTTTGATGTCTTCGATCAATCGGGTATGGGTGATACTTTTCTCGATTATAACCGAAAAGCAGAAGAGCAGNCTGAAATNAGCATTCGTAACTCGATTGAATCACTCGATCCGGTCAAGTATGCTGCTGTCGACATTACGCCAATGGTAGACTCGCCATTTGCGGTGGAAAAAGAACCTGCCAAAGCTAGNCTNACNGTTGAGTTGAANCACGGGCGTCGTCTTGATTACAAGCAGATTGACGGAATTGCTAATATGGTGGCAGCTTCGGTGCGTGGATTGACCGTCGATAATGTCAAGATTATCGATAGTTTTGGTCGNCCGCTNAACATNATGCCGGAAACAACAGATCAAGANCTGATCGTCGGTCTTAGAAATCAACAGTATGAATTTGAGAAACGTGTGGCTGCCGAGCTGGAACAAAAGATTATGAGGCGTATGACACCACTTGTTGGCAACCCGCAATACGTGCAGGCCATTGTCAGGGTTGAAGGCGATTTTGACGAAATTAGTACAGATCAAATTGAATATAATCCCACAGGACTTGAGGCAGCGGAAATTCCAGTCGAAACTGAAACTACGATCCTTGACACGACAGCAGGGCCGGGAACGACGGTAGGTAGTCAACCTGGAATGGTGCCAAACACTATCGGTTCATCGAGTAGCCTGAATCCAANTCAGGAATTGACTGTTACTAGGAACAGTAGTGAAAAAACACGGTTGGTTAGTAAAACAACCACAANTACCAAGAGAGCGCCTGCCAAGATTAAGAAGATTACTGCGACATTATTGATTGATCAGAGAAAACAGATGGATCCAAATGGAATAATTACGTATACGCCTTGGACGCCAGCTGAAGAAATATTACTTACAAACGCGGTACAAACTGCAATTGGTTATGATGAGACACGTGGTGATCAGGTTTCAATGGTAAGTCTGCCATTCGATCGTACCTACCCAGCGGAACAATCGACCATAAACACACAAAAAGAGCGATTAGCAGTAGCAGGGTCTGCAGCTAAATATGTCATTGTGCTGGTTGTGGTTGCTGCGTTGATGTTGTTGATGAGGTCATTCTTCTCCGGTTTAGGTTCTACGGATGCACCGCAAGCGCAGGCGAGGGTTGGTGGTGGTGGCGTGGCGGCTATCTCAGGCGAACCATCTCTTGAGGATGATGAATTGAGTGATGAAGGTCTAGCTGGAATGGGATCAGATGCCGCGGGTATACTTGGTGATGACGATTCTGGTGGTGCATTAGAAGGTTCAGAAGAATTAGAGATTGCACGACTTCAACGTGAGATCTCCACTTCTGTCCAGAGCAATCCCGAGATTGTTGTTGCGCTCATGCGAACTTGGTTGGAATCGGAAAGCGAAACTTAATTGATCCTTAGGAGATTGGGTAACAATGCAACAAACAATGCGATTTGAAGATTTAACTGGGAAACAAAAAGCTGCAGTATTGTTAATTGCGCTTGGCATAAATGAGTCATCTGGTGTTATGGAACAGTTTACTCAGGAAGAAGTCGAGACAATCACTACTGAGATCGGTCAAACCCGTATGCTCTCAGGTGAACTGCGATTGGAAGTATTGCGTGAGTTTCGGATGCTATTAATGGCCAATCAGTATATGGTTCAAGGTGGGTTGGAGTATGCCAGATCAATTCTGAAAATGGTGATGAGGGAAGACGAGGCTGACCGTATGCTTGAACGTGTTTCAAGGTCAGTTGAAGGTAATCCGTTTGATTTTATGGAAGAGGCAGACCCTGAAAGCTTAGTCGCTATTATTCAAACTGAGTCTCCACAGACGATTGCACTTATTTTAGCCAATCTAAGTCCAACCCAAGCCAGTTCGGTGTTGAGCAGCCTAGAGCCAGATATAAAAGTTGATGTGGTTAAGCGAATGTCCACACTGACTGACATTAATCCGGAAGTCCTAACGCGTATTCAGAAGCAGTTGCGAGGCAAAATTTCTGCAATTGTTAGTACTGCAAAGAGTGACATGACAGGTCCGGAACGTGTNGCGCAGATTATGCAAAATGTTGATTCTACTTCTCAGAACCAGATTCTCGCTGGTATTNGTGCCGANNATCCCGATCTGTCCGAAGAAATTTCTGCNGCTATGTTCACTTTTGAGGATCTCATNTATGCAGATAAGAAAGGTTTNGGGACCTTGATANGAAACGCAAATGATTTGGATATTGCAACCTCTTTAAAACTTTGNAGTGANGANTTGAAAGANAAGATTTTTTCCAGTATGTCGGGACAAAAGAGAGAAGANATTGAAGAAGAGTTNAAGATTATGGATCCNAAACCTATCCCCATAATTGAAGAAGCGCATGAAAGAATCTTGGATTCTGCCAAAGGAATGATAGATGAAGAAGAATTAATGCTTATCCGTGATGCCAGTCAGGTTCTCTAATCAATTGGTGGCTTCTAAATAAAATGGCACGAATTCTTCGCGAAGATCAGCTTCCAAAATCGGGCGATATAGATTCGATTGGGACCATCCTNAATCTGGAAGATTTTGGAGANCCGGTTGTTTCATTGCCGGAAACAGCGGCACCTGAAGCTGATCTCGACCAACCTCCCGAACTTTCTCCTGAAGAAAAATTCGATTTTCTGGAGCACACAGATCTTTGTAGAGATCTATCTGCCGGTGTNGTTTCAGCCATATGCAACGTGGCTGAAGAGGTTCATTATCAGGCTGACGATATGTTGTTTAATGAGGGTGATNTAGGGGATTCGCTTTATTTCTTGGTTGATGGTGAGATCCAGATTCTAAAAGATGATGTCGCGGTATTTACTATGAATCAGCCAAGAACTTGCATTGGCGAAATGGCGTTGATTGAAGAGAATGCCTCCCGTAGTGCGACGGTTAAAGCAAGTGCAAGCACAAAGATGCTGAAGATTTCGCGGGAAAATTTCCTCAAAATCGCTCAACAAAATTTTCAAGCTGTTGAAGGTATATTCCGCATTCTGAACGCAAAGTTGGAAGAGAATCTCAACCAAGCGAAAGAAAAAGCGGAGGAAGAACTTCAATACGCCCAAACGGAAGCTGATAATATCCTTGCCACGGCAAGGGAGGAGGCAAACCGTATGACTCAAGAAGCACAAACCCAGATTGAACATAATCTGCAAACAGCTATTGAGGAAGGGCGAGCACAAGGACTTGAGGAATCCAGAGACAGCATTGTCGAGCAGACCAGCTCTCTCTCCCAAACGTTGCAGAATCTGATTAACGAAATTACTGAATTCCGCTCCAGCTTGACCGAACAGTTTGAGGAGGAACTCCTTGAGTTTGTCATTGTTACTTCAACTAAAATTGTCGGTCTGGAACTTTCTGTTAAACCAGATATCATTGTTGATATCGTCAAAAGTGGATTAAAAATGATGGAAGAAAGGTCACAGGTTCGTATCTACCTTAATTCTGAAGATTTGGATCGAGTGAAGAATTTTCGTTCCGATCTTCTTGAACAATATGAAGAAACGCAGCAAATACAACTTAGTGTGGATGACAAACTGGGTTTGGGTGAACTCCGGATTGATAATGGATCAAATTTGATTGATATCACTTGGCAAACCAAGGTCAGTAATGCTGTTGAAAACATCTGGCAAGTTTATAATAGCCAAAAGTTCGATTTGAACGGAACCGAGGATGCAACCATTACAGATTAATCTTCGAAAATACATTAACCAGATTCCGAATATGGATTTCGTATCGTCATTTGGTAAAGTGACCAAAGTTGTTGGTCTTGTGATCGAAGCTGAGGGTGTTAGCGCTTCAGTTGGCGAACTGTGTCGAATTATCACTATGGACTTGATGACAGGGAACCAGGTAGATGTGGATGTTGAGGTTGTCGGTTTCGAAGATGAAAAGCTCCTACTGATGCCATTAGGTGATGTTCGCGGAATTCGTTCTGGTGATCGGATTTGCATTACGAATGTTCCACTTACGGTACCAGTTGGCGAACAACTTCTTGGTCGTGTTATTGATGCCTTGGGCCAACCGCTTGATGATTTCGGTGATTTGTTGTGTCTTGAGGAGTATCCTGTCTACAATAGCCCTCCNAGTTGCTATAGCCGCCAGCGGATATCAGAGAGAGTCAGTACAGGAATCCGTGCCATTGACAGTTTGCTGACTATTGGAAAAGGCCAGCGTGTTGGTATCTTTTCTGGTAGTGGGGTTGGTAAAAGCAGGCTCCTTGGTCAAATTGCCCGTTATGCGGAATCAGANGTTAATGTTATTGCCTTGGTCGGTGAACGGGGGCGTGAAGTGCGCGAATTCGTTGAAGATTCACTCGGGGAAGAAGGGTTNAAAAGNTCNGTNGTNGTTGCGGCNACATCAGANCANCCGCCGCTTCTTCGTGTNCAAGGTGCNGTTACGGCAACAACTATCGCCGAGTATTTCCGTGATCAGGGGGCGAATGTGATTCTGATGATGGATTCCGTCACTCGNTTTTCNATGGCGCAACGTGAAATCGGGTTGTCAGTTGGAGAACCACCNNCAACACGTGGATATACGCCTTCAGTATTTGCCAAACTTCCAGCNTTNATGGAACGTGCTGGTACGACNAGCCATAGAGGTTCAATNACAGGNNTCTATACNGTTCTNGTTGAGGGTGATGATATAAACGATCCTATTGGNGATACTGCGCGTAGNATTCTTGATGGACACATTGTTTTATCGAGGACACTNGCTTCCCAAAACCATTACCCTGCCATTGATGTCTCCNTTAGCCTCAGTCGGCTCATGAGAGATATTGCTGCGGATGATCAGAATGCAGCAGCTGGTCAGTTCCGNCAAGTTCTGGCGGATTATGAGGAAATTCGAGATGCTTATAATATTGGAGCCTATACTGTCGGNATGAATCCNAAAAGCGACTATGCTATAGAACANATAGATGCTATGAATGAGTTTCTGCGGCAGGGAGACGAGTCTTCANCTTTCGAGGAAACATTAGATCAACTATCACAAGTTTTTTCTAACCTATAAAAGTTTAACTTTTTTCAAAAAATCCTACCTTTTTTTCAAAAATGAAGAAATTTCGATTCAACTTGGAACCAGTCTTGCGTAAGAGGAAACTTGCATATGAGAATTGTGCGAGGGAACTTGCGGCGGTTATCAGTAAATTACAGTTGGAAGANCAGAAGCTCAGTGATATTCAAAGGAAGAAATCGGAAACGATTTCCGAATTTGAGAGGAAAAATAATCCAACTACAAAGGATTTCGTAATTTATGTGCCGTATATAGATCAACTGGAACTGTCAGAGATCAGACAGCTTGCGACAGTAAAACAAGTTGAGGCTGAAGTAGAATCGGCACGTGAAGTTCTCCGTCAGGCACAGATTGAACATGAAGTGCTTGTTAGAATGAAGGAGAAATTACGTGGAGATCATGATTATGAAGCCAGAGTTGAAGAACAGAAATTTCTTGATGAAATAGCCGGTTCACGATCGGTGAAAGATCCACAATAAATAACAAAAATTAACTGAATATTTAATTCTTGTCTTACTGGCTTGAATAGTTGCTTGCTATTTTGGCAGTCAGTNATACATTTTGAGGNCTATTTTGGGGTATGTGACAATACNNATCNAAATAGACTAGGAGAAACAATCATGGCAGTTAAGATTCTAGCTTTGGTGTCTCTTATNTTTTACTTTTTAGCGCTTGTNTTTGGATTNATGCTTTTTTTCAATTCTGATCAACGAGACCTAATTACATCAGGNGAAGCATACGGTTATTCTACGATTGATCTNCCNAATATTGATACCCTTCAGGGACTTATGAATCAAGAGGCAGAGATAGGAGAACTNATAGACCAATTAGAATCAGAGTTGGCTTCTAAAACGGANGATCTAAAAACGATTGAAGCGGAACTAACGGAATTGACAACACAATATGTAGCTCTTGAAACCAAGATGGGGATATATCAAAGAGGTGAGGATATGGCCATCGACTATTTGCGCGATAAGCAGGTTGATGGTTCTGTGGCTACTCTAGNAATGCTTGAGGAAGAAGANCTCAAATTTTTTGTGCGATACGCCATGCCGTTTATGCGCCAAAATGCGGNATATACAAAGAATTACGACAAGTTGCTGNGTGCANTCAATCAAAATGCGGATTTAGCAAAGAGNATAATTGTTTTAAAAGCTCAAACAAAATAAAAAAAGAGGTGGTAATTTAACAATGTTTTGGCAATCTGTATCGACACAGACTGAAGCTAATACTTCGTCATCAGCGAAACTGACAGCAAATAATGTCCAAGNGGTTGGTTCAGACAGTTCGGGATTTANCGGTCCACTTTTCTCNGAACTACTTTCTACTCTGATAGCAGGAATTGAAGATCCTAAGATCCAAGCTGCTTTGAATTCGCAGAATCAGACTTTTAATCTNGGGTCTTCATTTACTGGTGAATTGCAACCGATGAGTAACTTGTTGAATGGTAGCCAACAACAAGTTGGTTTAACAAACCAGAATTTGTTTCAACCATCAATTAGTTATCATCATGAAGGGNATCAGCTATCAATTTCGGTTGCGTTTCCCGGATTGGATAATACAAATGGGGCATCTGTAGATGAGAGTGTTGTCATGGATCAGTGGCATTTTACAAATATCCCGTTATCGCCCGAATTGTCTATTGATAGATTATCAGAACTGGTTAGTTTTGCTCAGGGATTCGCTGATTCATCTTCTACCTTAAAAAGTTCTTCAATGCAAGATACCATCAGGTCACGAGTAGAACATCTTAAAAATGCCTTATGGGTACGACTTTCGACTGAAATGGGACTAGAAGAATCCTCGGCAATAACCCCTAACCTCCAAGTTGCGGTTGATGATGATATGATTGAAATTGGGATTGTCGGTCGGGACTTCTCAATATCGTTACCGAAAACTGCCTTTTTGGAAACTGAGTTCCCTTCTGAGAGCATAGCGTCAGTTATGGCGATCCCTTTTTTGTTCAGTCTGAATGATACAAATCAGCTTCCCGCTGACACAACTGATCTTGAATCCGATTCAGTGGCGTTGATTAGCACACCGATTGAAAGTTTAAACAAGCTAATACATCAGAATTTAACCTCGGCTGCAACGGACAAAATTATGCCAGCAGTTGAATTAGGCATAAAGCCTATGGGCAAAGATGCTGTTATTCAAGTTATTGAACAAAAACTTTCGATCCAGTTACCTCAAGCGGAAATTACACATCCTAATTTTCCGCTTGAGCAACTCGCAGGGACAATGACGCCCCTTCTTTCTCACTTGCAAGCTGTTGATCACCTACCGCTAAGTTCAGCTTTGGAAGGAGCTCAGCAGATTGTCGCTGGTGAAGATTTCATGTCATCGAATTCTTTTAATCAGGACAGAGCCGTGTTGGCCACAGCAAGTAGCCTTGAAAAGTCTAGTTCTATTCTGCCAATTGCACAATCCACTGATTCCGCTGAACCAGCAAATACCATGTTAAGGTCCTCATCGACCGCAACGCAGATGGCAGTTGATTACCTGTCCGATATGGCATCAGAAAAAATAGAAGTAGATCCCGGTAACCCAAATTCATCCCAGTTGTCACTGTCTGCTGAGATAAGCGATAAGCATATTCGTCTTGAATTTCAAGCTGACCTGCCGCGCCATTTAGAATCAATCACTCAGAAGATTGAGCAGATCGTGAATCAGAACCAACAGAACAACCCGACTAGCACCGTCGAGATGTTGCAGTCTCACGCACAACGTCTGGCATCCACAACCAATGTCGCTGTCACCGGACAAATAGATCCGGAACTTGAATTGGATCTAAAAGGTCAGCAGATTGAATCGATCGAAGTAAAATCGGCCAAAATTGATGTGGCGCCTCAACCTATTGTCCAAAAAGGTTTTGCTCAGCTCCGGCGACAAGGATATCAACTNTTTCAGAGATTGCAAGGCAACGTTGAGCAAGCATCAGCTAATCTGGNAGATGANGCAGGTTCAGGCGAAATTTCAGCACAATTGGATGTGGCAGCTGAATTTGANGANATGTTTCAGTCCCAGATTGGTAGCCGAGTTNCATCTACTAGANATGCAACCTTNANACCAATAAACAGTNCGGTTCAGAACNTGNNTGGCTCTGAACCGATTTTGCAGAACATTGAGGTTGGGGCAGAATCACTNGCAATGTCGCNAGAAAGAACTATTCAGGAAGCNCGGCAACAGATGATTGANGAGATTCAGTCTCACCGGCAACTGGCCAGAGGNAGNGGCTCGCGGGAAGTNACAATTCGNCTTAGGCCGGAGTATCTTGGTCGTTTGATTGTTCGAGTTANCAATCAGAATGAGGAAATTGCTGTTCAGATNCGNGCNACAACGNCTGAAGCCCANAATTTACTAGTNTCAGAACTTGCNGATTTGAGTGTAACGTTNCGGGANCAGGGNATTCAGTTAGGTAACCTGGACATNTCGGTAATTGGTAGTGGAAAAGATTCTCAACAGNCTCATGATCNGTCATCGCAGTTTTCTGATCAACAANAGCAGTCAAATCCAAATTCTAATAGTNACCAAGATGAAAATAGGGAGTTCGAATCGGAGATGAACCAAGNCNTGTCTCANGATAGTTCAGACGACGATTCANNNGATCTTAANTTANTTATATAAGGAGGAACAATGCAGATTGGTAGANATAATTCAAAACAGNCGAATGGCACANTANTGTCTCGTNCNNNNGGATTGGNNNCCAAGNCGCCGATCACACAGTTGGCTGNCGAANAACGGCTCGGAAAAGNGGATTTCTTGAACTTGTTGGTAACCCAATTNAAGTATCAGGATCCTCTTGANCCGATGAAAAATANCGAATTNATTGCNCAGACTGCCCANTTCAGNGCNCTTGANCAAATGCAGGAACTCAACAAGAGNNTGGAAAGCCAGATGTCGNTACAGAGGAACATGTCCGANATGATGAAAACGCAGTACATTGGAAAGACTGTGCAGGTTCCCGGTTCAAAGGTTCAACTCGCTGATGGGAAACCTGTAGAAATTGGCGCATCACTTTCCGCACCAGCTGGTGTCCGGTTTGAAATGTACAATGAGCGCGGTGAAATGGTGTCTTCAACCAACCTTAGTATGCAAAATGCGAAAACTGTGAGTGTCTTCTGGGATGGTCGTGATCAGGAAGGCGTTCTTCAGCCGGATGGTGATTACACTTTTCGGGTTATAGGTACTAATCAAACAGGTGAAAGTGTTCAAGTTGAACCGCTGATGTCAGGTCAAGTTTCAAAGATCTCCTACGAAGATAACGAAACCAGATTGTTCGTCAACGGAGAATCCATTTTAGCTAGCGAAATAGTTTCTGCTTCAATGTAACCGTTAACATAATTTTATATAACAACAAAAAAAGGAGAATTTACACATGCTTAAATCAATTCTTAATGGCCTAGCNGGTGTTAGAGGACACCAAACTCAGATGGACGTNGTCGGTAGTAACATTGCCAATATCAACACTATTGGTTACAAGACGATGCAAGCAACATTTCAAGAGACGTTGAGCCAGATGGTTGGATCCGCTCAAGGACCAACAGNNAAACGAGGTGGGTCAAACCCTCTACAAATTGGACTTGGTTCTTCGATTGGTGGTATCAAGTCAACTTTTTCTCAAGGGGCTCTTCAGGATACTGGAAATGTGACTGATATGGCCATTCTCGGTAACTCATTTTTTATTGTGAATGATGGTAACCGCGATTTCTTTACGAGAAACGGGAGCTTTGGTTTCGATGGTGAAGGTACCTTGGTAAACAATCAGGGATATGCTGTTCAAGGTAAGCAAGCAACTGCAGAAGGGGTAATTGCAGAAGATGCCGTTGTTGGAAAACTCAGCTTGGCAGCAGANACGCGTGTTGAGCCTAAAGCTACCACTCAAGTGACAATTACCGGGAACCTCGATGCGGAGACGACTATGCAAGGGACACTAACACGTACCAAGTCGTTCTTGGCTACTGCTACCCAGAATGAAGACATCAGTGGTCTTTTTGCTAACGGGGCAGCTGAAACATTTCTAAACCTGATTAGTGGTTTGGACACTATAACGGTTGGAGATCAGGTCAGTACAAGAACTTTCACTTACGGCGTGGATTTTACCACGTTANCAGATTTGGCTACGGCCGTTGATAATGAATTCAATGCTCGGTTTACAACTACCTTTAACGATCCTGCGGATGGGGGAGATGGCCAGATAACTATCACTTCTGTTGCTCNNGAAGTCCGAATGGTGGTTCGAAGCGATACAAATAGTGCATTGGATGCAGCTTTTGCAAATGTGNATGAATCTGTGCTGNNTACAGCTGGTTTTGGAGCGGGGCAATCCGTTAATTCTGACNAATTCGCCCACCGAGCAGGGCGTACTGATCCACTAATCAACCTGCGAAATGCTCAAGGTGACACGCTTNGTCTTCTCNCCGGTGACGATCTCACATTGCTGTCGGCGGCAATTGGNGGGGAACGGAGTCCAGCCACGTCTCTATTTGNTGACATCGATGATACTTCAACTTTCGAACAGTTTCGCCTCAATTTGGCAAACGCACTCTATGGTGCGTCACCGCAACCAGAAGAGAAGGTTGTGATTGAGGANGACGGGCGGATCCGAATTGAAGGAGGTCTNGGAATTGCCCGAGCAGTGACTGATTTGAAAATTGGTGCTGGAGCGGACCCAAATACAGATACACGGGCCTCGTTCGGTAGTAGTTTNACATTTTTCGAAGAGCAAGCTGCNTCAGACGTTACACACACGATGACAACCACAACTTATGATAATATTGGTCAAGCACATACATTNCAGGTTGAGTTTACCAGAACACGTGAATCTGGAAAGTGGAACTGGCGAGCATTTTTGACAGGCAATGAAACTGTTCGAAGTGGATCAACCGGGATCATACAGTTTAACCGTGATGGCTCTTTGAACTCGCTACAGTACGATGCAGGGGCAACAGCATTCAGTTTCGATCCAGGTAACGAGTCGGCATTGGTATCAGTTGGACTTCTGGTTGGATCTGAAGGATTGTTTGATGGGGTAACTTTCTTTGCCTCTCCATCAACAGCCGCGGTTGTTGATCAAGACGGTTCCGCTCTGGGTGTTATGGAATCAGTTTCTATTGACGAAGCCGGAATGATCTTCGCCAATTTCGATAATGGTATTCGGAAGGTTAAGGCCCAGATTAGTGTGGCTCAGTTTAATAACCCAACCGGTTTGATNAAAGCNCANGATAGCTTGTTCATCAATTCAGTTAACTCTGGAAACCCAATTGTGNCGGATGCNGAGAAAGTATTATCNAAANTTGTGTCTAAGAAACTTGAGAGATCCAACGTNGATATTGCTGAACAGTTTACACAGATGATTACCGCTCAAAGAGGNCTNCAAGCAAACTCACGAGTGATTACCACNTCGGATGANGTGTTGACTGAACTGATTAACTTGAAACGTTAATTTTTAANGGGNGTCTAATTAATTAGGAACGTTAGATGCAGAAATTGACAGAGGAAAGGAGTATTTAATGGATTTAGGATCGGTGGNTGGCTTGCTTNTGGGNGTGTTTGCCCTTGTTTTTGGCATGNCAGCCAACTTNACAAACNNNGCTAATCTANNGTTCTTTCTTGATCCGGCNTCCTTTNNNGTGGTTATGGTTGGCACNNTTGCTTCTACTTTCATTACCTTTCCAATGTCTCAAATGAAGACAACTTTCGCNGTNGNTAAGAATGCCTTTGTGGAACCCACATTTTCGAATATGGAATTGATCAAACAGCTCGTTAATTTTGCAAACATTGCTAGGGTGGAAGGGGTTCTCCAGCTTGAATCTAGGTTGGAGGATCTCACTGATGATTTCCTTTCGCGGTCAATGACTATAGTTGTTAATGGTATGGATTCTGCAGATGCTAGGATACTTCTTGAAAATGAACTGTCTTTTGTCGAGGAGCGCCATGGTGCAGGACAAGATATTTTCGATTATTTGAACAAATATAGTCCGGCATTTGGTATGATTGGCACACTTATGGGCTTGGTTCTGATGCTTCAAGCGATGGGGGATGATCCTGGAGGAATTGGACCTGCCATGTCCATTGCTCTGATAACCACTTTTTACGGAGCAATTATGTCTAACCTGATATTTACACCTATATGTTCCAAACTGAAGATGCGTCATAGGAATGAAATGCTTTACCGTCAGATTACTATCGAAGGAACAGTCCTGATGTTGGAGGCGGCGAATGCGCGGGTTGTTGAAGGGACTCTTAAGGGATTCCTACCGCCTAAAGAAAGGGAAATGCTGGACGCTGAAGCTGCTGCTGGCTAGTTCGCTGGAGAATCTTAAATGGCAAAAAAGAAACAGGAAGAAAGTAGTGAAGGTGCGCCCGAGTGGATGGTGACGTTTTCAGATATGACAACGTTGCTATTAACGTTTTTTGTCATGCTTATTGCCATGGCCAATTTTGATAAGGTGAAATACGAAACGGTAAAAGCTTCCTTCAAGGATTCAATGGGGATTTTGAGTGGTTGGGATGAACCTGAGGTCCCGCCACTTATCCCACCGATCCGGCAAAAATTCAATAACGAAGAAGATCGAATGCGAGGGATTGGTTATAGAATTAAGAAAAAATTCGTTGAAGAAGGAAAACCCAAAAGTGTGAATTTTGTAACCAAGAAGGAAGGGTTATTGCTAACACTTCGGGAAAGTGATAGCATAGGTTTCAGTACTGGAGGTACTCAACTGACGTTAGGAATGCGTGCTGTGCTTGATGAGATCGCTGGGGAAGTAAAGTCCGAATCCAACAGGATTATCATCGCTGGACACACTGATAGTCAACCGATGATCAAAGGCGGTAGGTTTCCATCAAACTGGGAACTTTCAGTTGCTCGTGCCAGAAGTGTACAACAATACTTGATTCAAGCAGGTGTTGAAGAGGGCCAAACTTCAATTGCCGGTTACGCTGATACCCAGCCAATACCAATAAGAGAAGAAGGCCTAAAGATGTCTTTAACTGAACGCCAAAAGGCTAATCGAAGAGTCGAAATATTAGTTGTTCGTAAGCACCAACTTCCAACTCAATGAGTTGTGGAGTTGTCTCTCAATTTCATTCCCAAGTTAAGATTCACACCCCTCGAAATATCCTTCTGGATCCTACCAAAAATTGAATTCTGTCAATTAGCTAAGGTATGGAATTCGTTTTTCAATTAGTGTATAATATCAATTAGGTTGAGTCAGGAGAATGGAGTCATGGAAGCGCCGGAAAACGAGAGAAACCAAGATCAAAGCGATAGTGGATCCTCACTTAAATCGTTGCTTGAGGGAACCAATAAAGAGCTCATTCTACTGATTGCTTCCTTCGTTATTATGTCGATTTTGGCGGTGTTGATTGTTTTTTTTATAGCTGGTCCCAAGAGTTCGGACCCAACAGCAAAGAAAAAGGCTGACCAGCAGAAGAAAGACGAGACTTCGGATGGTAAAGGAGCCATTTATATCGGAATCCCAGGCAAATTTATCAATACCTCTGATCCGGATACACTGCGGGTAATTAGTGTAAAAATTGACTTGGTGTTAGAAAATGTCAAACAGGTTACGGCCCTGGAAAACAAAGTTGCTCTTGAAGTCGATCGTGCGGAAATAGAGGATCTTTTGTTGACTATATTTTCGGATAAGCTGGCGAGTGAGTTGCAAAGACCAGAAGTGAAAGACAAGCTTAGGCGGGAACTTGAATACGAGATCCAAAAGATCTTTGCAGATTCGGAACCAAAGATTAACATTAAGCGGGTCTTGTTTCGCAAATACATTATCCAGTAACATTCGGGAAATAGTGGTTATGGTTGAGCAAGAAAAGATTCTATCAGAAGAAGAGATCAATACAATTGCGGAAGAAAGTCAGAAACTAATTGATCAAGAAGAAAAAGCTTCAGGTAATGTTTCTGANCAGGTTAAAAACTATGAGAAATATGATTTTTCTCAATCTGCTGGGGCCGCACAATTACTGCAGGATTATCTTGTTGTAATTAGCAACTTGCATCAGCAACTTGTACGAGATTTTGCTGATTCANTTTCAGGTTTGATTCGATCGGTTACGGAGGTTGAGTTTACAGGCGCAAACCAAATGACTTTCGGTGAATNCTGTGACGNACTGGATGATCCATCCTGTTTTTGNAAGTTAGCGATGGAGAATGTAGATGGAATNGTTATTATGGAAATAAAACCTGATCTTGCCTTTGCTGTTGTTGAAAANCTTCTGGGAGGAGTCGGGGCATATGAGGNTGNNCCAGATCAATATTTGACGGATATTGAGGTGGAAATTATAAGTCAANTGGTGCAATATGTTATTTATGCATTGGATGTTGTTTGGANGCAAGCGAAGGGNGACATCGCTTTTANGATNNACTCTGATTCCTTTGAACANCAGGTGAATGAAGTCAAGAATNTCTTATCANCTCATGACACTGTGATGGTTGTTCAGTTTGATGTGAAACCGATGTTTGCAGAGNCCGCAGGGCACCTGAGTATTTGTTATCCTGTTGATGTGGTTGAAAGCATTATGGCTGATGCGCCGGCGGAGCTTTTGAATGTGTCGATTGCCGATGTCACAGATTCAGTAAATGAAGAAGAAGACAACCAATACAAACCGCAAGTCCAGGAACGTGTCAGCAAAGCGGAAGTGGAGATAAGAGCCGTTTTTCCTAAGACGATAATGTCACTCAATCAACTGAAGGCTCTCCATAAAGGCTGTGTGATTGAATTGGATGTGCTTGTAGAAAACAAACGGATTGTTGACCCTGTTATTCTTGAACTGGAAGGGAAACCTAAACTTCTTGGGAAACTAGGGCAAATGCGAGAGAAGCGTGCTGTCATGATTAGTGGGCCAGTGGAAGACGAGGATTTGTAATATCGGATCTATGTGTCTCCAATGCCATAGGTTTGGGTATTTAGGAAAGGAACAATAGGATAAGAAATGGAAGAAAAAAGCGATCTCAACGAAATGTTGGGTGAAAATGAAGGAACGGTAGAAGAGGATGATGCTGAATCCTCTCAAGGCATAGCAGAAGAACCTGTATCAGAAGACCCCGGCGACATGGGTTTGATAGAGGAAGATTTCTCATTTGCTGAGGGACAGCAAGATCAACCGGCTGTCGCAGATGGTCTTGANGAACTTCTGGCTGATGTTGAGCTTGAAGTTATCATCGAACTTGGACGAACTCGAAAAGCGCTTCGGGACATTTATGATTTGAAAATTGGCACAATCGTTGAACTAGACAAACAGGCGAGAGAACCGATTGATATTCTTGTAAATAACAGCCCTGTCGCTAGGGGAGAAGTTATGGTATTTGAAGATGCTTTGGCTGTACGTGTAACAGAGATTATGAATCCTACTGAACTTGTCAAGAAAAATTAGCTCATATGATNATGGGATTNGCCGATTGGTTAAAGAAATNTTGGCAANTAGGGGGCGTTGCCCTATTGCTGATTTTGACTTCAATTTGGGCTCANGGTCAAGACACAANAGGAGACCCTCCGGTTCCCGCATTCGAATTACCCAATCTTTGGCTTTTTGCCCTGAAGATGCTGTTNTGGTTGTTGATTGTTACCGGGCTGATTTTTGTTACAGTCTGGGNGTTAAAGAAGTTGATGCTANAATCTCAACCAACTCAATCGGTAAGACCAATCAACATTATCTTTGAAGAGCCGATTTCTCCAGCTAAATCTGTNTGTTTGATTCGAGTTTTGGATCAAATGCATGTTGTTGGTGTGACCAGTGCGAATATTTCGTATATAGCAACTCTTGATGAAGATGAAGTGACTTTAGTTGATCAGTGGCTTGAAAATGAATTGATTCTTGAACGACGAGTGAAGAATGGTTTCCAATCTTTTCTTCGCAACTTCGTCAGGAAAACTGGTAAGTGAAAAAAAAANTTTNGNTTTTCTTTNTGTTTCCTCTTNTTTTTGTTTCGCTTTGTTATTCCCAATCTACTTCAACGCAACCAGGNCTNCCTTTACCAGAACTTAATATTAGTCTTCGTCAGACCGACAATCCGAGCGAATTTACGTCAACACTTCAAGTCTTTATAATCTTGACAGTTTTGTCGATAGCACCTTCCTTTCTGATTATGATGACTTCTTTTACACGTTTCATTGTTGTTTTCTCTTTTCTCCGTCAAGGTTTGGCCATTCCACAGATTCCACCGAATCAAGTTCTAGCCGGTTTAGCCCTGTTTTTGACCTTTTTTGTAATGGCACCGATTATTAAAAGTATAAATGAAGAAGCATTGCAGCCTTATTTGACCAGCGAAATTGGTCAAAGAGAGGCTTTCGAGAAAGCGCTCTCTCCAATTCGGGACTTTATGCTTAGGCAAACACGGACTGATGATATCCAATTGATGCAGCGACTTTCAGGTTTAGGCTCCATAGAATCCAAGGCTGATTTACCCACGCATGTGTTGATCCCTTCTTTTATTATCAGCGAGCTTACAACTGCATTTACAATCGGGTTTCTCTTGTTTATTCCGTTCTTGGTAATCGATATGGTAGTTGCCAGTATTTTGATGGCAATGGGGATGTTGATGGTTCCCCCAATATCAATTTCATTACCCTTCAAAATATTGCTTTTTGTTCTTGTTGATGGATGGAACCTTCTAATATATTCACTGGTTTCAGGAATTAAGGGGTAGGTGGAAATGTCACCAGAAGCCGCAATTTATGTTGTACGTCAAGCTTTTCAGTTAATGTTTATGTTGGCTGGTCCTGTCCTGGTTTCCGGGTTAGTGATTGGCTTAATTGTTAGTGTTTTTCAAGCTGCAACACAAATTCAAGAAATGACACTCACCTTCATCCCCAAGTTGATAGCTGTAGGTTTAGTATTGACCCTTTTATTTCCATGGATGTTGAAATTGATGCATGGTTTTACTAGGGACCTGATTATTAACTTTTACTCTTTCTTGCAGTAATGCCAAATTTTTTTATCCCACTTGATTTATCAATTCGATTCACACTTGTATTTTTTCGTATTGTGGGGATTGTTGTCTTTGTCCCTTTTTATAATCATCGGGCTTTCCCTAATATCATTAAAATTGCGCTTTCGATTGTTATTACTTTTACCGTTTTTCCCGTTTTAAATTTACAGGGTTTTACCGTACCGTTAGATGCAATTTCCTTGGTTTTGGTGGCTGTCCGAGAAGTGTTAATCGGTTTTGTTATCGGTTTTGCCGCCCAACTTGTCTTCACTGGCATTCAATTTGGTGGTGAGTTAGTGACAATCCAAATGGGGTTTTCGATGGCAACTATTTTGGATCCAAACTATCAAGAACAGATTACTATTATTTCCCAGATTTATAATTTTTTGGCTCTCATCATTTTTATTTCTATTAAGGGACATTATATTTTCCTAATTGCTGCGGTTAATACTTTCAAGTCCGTTCCGATTGGTGGGTTCAGCTACTCCGAAGATTTAGCAGGACAGATCATTAGACTGTTTAGCGAACTCTTTGTGGTAGGTTTTTACGTAGCTTCCCCTGTCTTTGTTGCGCTATTTATGACGACCATCGCACTCGCTNTGATTAGTCGTGCNATTCCNCAGCTTAATGTCTTCATCATACTTCCTCTGGTTCAAGTTNTGGTTGGAACNGTTATGATTATAGCGTCTATTAGAGTAACAGTTGTGACCTTTGAGTTTTTGTTTGAAGGACTTGGTAAAGATCTGCAGGCGCTTATTACAGCTATGTGATCGCTGGCATTTCAACTGCCTGTTTTGAGTTGATGAACACTCAGAGCGNTGTTATACTAGCNGTGAATACGCAGGATTGAAACAGCTCTGTATTCTGGTAATATAACTCTTGAAACCTTGAAACGTTATCCTGATAAANACGTTAGATTTCATTGAAGAGATGATGCCGGTTGAGGCGAATGACTGAAAGTGCTGCCGGTAGTTGCATGGGAGGAATACACTTCAAAAATCCGTATGGGGTGAGGTAATTGAACGAAGGCCCAGGTGGAGAAAGAACTGAAGAGGCGAGTCAGCAGCGTATTGAGAAGGCTCGCAAGGAAGGTGATGTCCCTAAGAGTCGGGAATTTAATTCTGCGATTGCTTTGCTCTTGGGACTATTGGCAATGTGGGTNTTTGGATCGTTTACNCTCACGTCATTGAAGAACCTNAGTGTTGTTGCCATAAAGCAACTAAATGATTTTCGAGCTGANCCTTCGATTATACAATTCTTTTTAGGCGATCTTTTTACACGGTTTGCGCTGATTATTTCACCCTTCCTAGTTGCCACTGCTGCTGCAGGTATTTTGACAAACTTTCTTCAGGTTGGTCCCCTGTTTTCCTTTGAAGTTCTTGCCTTTCGTCCGGAAAAGCTGAATCCTTTTAATGGAATTAAGCNACTTTTTTCACGAAATGCTCTTGTTGAAACAATTAAAGCGATCCTGAAGCTAGTCGCCGTAGCGACTATCGTTTATGTCACCNTTCAGGGTGAGTCAGNCTATTTTCAGTCCNTNGGATCAAAAGATGTCAATGGTATACTCAACTATATCGCAGTTTTAACCTTTGATGTTGCTTTTCGAGTGGCGCTTTTTCTCCTGTTACTTGGGATTTTAGATCTTTTCTATCAACGTTGGAGTTACAATGAAAAGCNGAAGATGACATTACAGGAAGTTAAAGATGAGAACAAGCAAACTGAAGGTTCTCCTGAAGTAAGGCGAATTATTCAGGAACGGCAACTAACAATGACACAACGGAGGATGATGGATGAAATTCCGGATGCCGATGTTGTTATTACCAATCCAAGACATATTGCGGTTGCTATTAAGTATGATCGAGACGTGTCGCCCAGTCCTGTTGTGATAGCAAAAGGAGCGGATCTGATCGCTAAGAGAATACGTGAAATCGCAGAAGAAAATGAAATCCCAATTATGGAAGATAAACCAGTAGCGTGGGCGCTTTTTGAACTTGAACTCGGCGACATTATTCCGGTGGAGTTGTACAAACCAGTTGCCCAAATTCTTGCACGTATTTACAGTATGAAACAAAGTTTCAATAAAGCAGAAAGTATGAGTGCATGATTGCTGGCAGAATCAAGGTAAAATTCGATCCGTATGCATCCCTTAATTACCAGAAATAGTGATTTCGTCCTTGTATTTGGTGTCATTGGGATCATTCTAGTAATGGTGATCCCATTGCCTGCACCGGTACTCGATTTGCTGTTCGCAGTGAATATTACGATATCGCTGGTTACNTTGCTCGTTGTTCTCTACATGTTGCAGCCAGTTGACTTCTCGATTTTCCCGTCTTTATTGCTTGTATTAACTATGTTTCGTCTTTCACTCAATGTTGCTTCAACACGAGTGATACTCACGAAAGGACATCTAAGTACAGATGCTGCGGGTAAGGTAATTCAATCGTTTGCTCAGTTCGTGGTCCAAGGAAATTATGTTGTTGGGTTCGTCGTCTTTTTCATTATACTGATCATCCAGTTTATCGTTATTACTAAAGGATCAGGACGTATTGCTGAAGTTGCTGCCCGTTTTACATTGGATGCTTTACCGATGAAACAGATGGCTATTGATACAGATATGTCTGCAGGCTTAATTACCGATGATGAAGCGCGCCAGCGTCGATCAGAAGTTTCCAATGAAGCAAATTTTTACGGTGCAATGGACGGTGCTAGTAAGTTTGTGCGTGGTGATGCCATCGCTGGCTTGATTATTACAGCCATCAACATTGTTGGTGGCCTGATTATCGGAGTTGCTCAAAGGGGCCTACCACTAGCAGACGCCGCGCAAAAATATACACTGTTGACTATTGGGGACGGATTGGTTAGCCAATTTCCTTCGTTGGTTGTTTCTCTTTCTACAGGTCTTCTGATTAGCCGAAGTTCGGAGAAGAGGGCCTTTGGTCAAGCCTTANTAGAACAATATTTATTGCAACCACGTGCGTTGGGCATAGCTGCTGGTGTGCTCGCTCTTATAGGTATAGTTCCGGGAATGCCAACATTCCCGTTTCTCGTGCTGTCTGCTAGTGCTGGAGGCATGACTTACTTGGCTACCCGCTTTCCAGAAGGCATGGAGGAATTGCCTCCAGCTGCTGATGAGGCTGTTGATGCAGCACAGGAATTGACGCCAATTGAACAGGCGGAACAGGAACTTGACGTTGAACCAATACAGCTAAATGTTGGTTATAGTTTGATACAACTTGTGGATCCCAATGAGGGTGGAGATCTTCTTAATCGGATCAAAGAGATTCGATCATCTTTAGCTCGGGAGCTTGGATTAGTCCTGCCGCACATTCGTATACGAGACCAGATGGATTTAGCCCCAGGAGCCTACCGAATTGTGATCCGTGAAGAATCTGTTGCGGAAGGTGAACTCCGTACAAATGAATTTTTAGCTATGGAAGTTGGCCCGGTGACAGAGGAGATTAGTGGAACACCGACTCTGGAACCAACTAATAATCAACCGGCGATGTGGATAACTGCAGATCAACGAGAACGTGCACAAATGGCTGGTTACCTAGTGATTGATCCGTCTTCTGTATTGGCAACGCATTTGGTAGAAACGACTAGACGACATGCTGATAGGTTTTTGACACGCCAGGACGTGCAAAAGTTACTTGATCGTTTAAAAGAAACCAGTCCAGCTATTGTTGATGAAGTACTTGAGGCTACTTCCTTAGGATTAATTCAAAAGATACTAAAGAACTTGCTTAAAGAGGGCGTTTCTGTTCGAGATTTGATGATTATATTAGAAGCATTAGCCGACCAGTCAACTATAACGAAAGATCCCGTGATGCTAACTGAAGCAGTTAGACAACGGGTAGGCTCTACAATTTGTCGTCCTTATCTTTCAGAAGATAATGCACTTGATTATGTTGCCTTAAGTGAAGAAGTGGAAGAAGTCATTATGAGTGGGATACAGCAAGATGAACAGGGGGAATACCAATTTTTAGCTATTGAGCCCAATGCTGCGTATCAACTTGTCAATGGTATAGCCAATGCTGTTACACAAGTTGCTGGTCTTAATGTGCAACCACTTATCTTATGTTCCCGCTCAATTGTTCGTGCCTACTTGAGGCAATTTATCGATATCCAATTCCCAACGCCGATAACAGTGTTGTCTATTGAAGAAGTTCCACCAACGATACAATTGAATGAGATTGGTCGTGTGGAATTGACTGAAGCTGAGTAGTAAGACCACCGTCATACTGGGAGTGTGAAATATGGCTACGCGTATCCAAAAAGTTTACGGGAAAACGCCAAGAGAAGCACGCCAAAAAGCTGAAAAGGAGTTTGGCAGGAATATCGGTATCGTTAAAACACGGCGTATTTCACCCAATAAACTTCAACCGGATAAAGGCTCAAATTACGAATTAACAATTGCAGTTGAAACTGAAATTCCTGCTAAAATGCCGCTTATTCGTCCGAGATCTCCTAGTCAGGATCCAGTTGCCATTCAGCAAGCAATTGAACGCGTAAATACGGCTTTGACGGCTAACGCATACGGTCGTCAAAATGCACAGACTGATTCGGAATTTGGTCAAGACCCCCCGTATAGTGAATCACCTGGTTTTTCCTCACAACAAAATGAAATCGTACCTGTTCCAGATGATTTGTCGCCGGAAAAAAGGGAAGAGAAACAACCAGAGAGCTCGCTTACCATGGACTATCTCAGTTCGGAATTGAATGAGATCCGTGATGCTCTTAGTATTCTTTTAAGTAGTACAAAAATATCTGATAATACGGATTTGCCGGATGAAGTAACAGGACTTTACCGCAGATTTCTCAAGTCTGATGTTGAGGCAGAGTTAGCTCATGATCTAGCCGAAGCGATGTGGACCTGTTTTAATGATGAAGAAGGTAAATCGATTCATGAACATTTGACAACGTTAATTCAAAACATTGTAAAGACAAGCAACGGTATCAAATTCGGTGATACTCCGACAGTGGTTGCTCTGGTTGGTGCAACAGGTGTTGGGAAAACGACGACAATTGCTAAACTTGCTATTCAATATTGTTTTCAAAAGAAAAAGGTCGCCCTCATCACAACTGATGATTTTAAAATCGGTGCCATTGAGCAATTGGAAACTTACTCCCAGATTTTATCCCTACCGATGGAAGTTGCTCGTGATCCTGAAGAACTCGAGAAGAAAATTCAGAAATATGCTGATTTGGATTTGATCTTGATTGATACGCCTGGACGTAGCCAGTTGGATGTTGCTCGTCTTAGATCAATCGAGTTATTTTTGAATGCCGCTCGTCCGGATGAAACTTACTTGATGCTAAACATGACTACGCGTAACACTGATATGGAGAACATAATAAAGAGATTTGGATCACTTGGGATTGACAAACTCATTTTTACTAAGTTGGATGAAGCAATTTGCTATGGTTCTATTTTGAATTGTGCTGTTCGTTACAAGAAACCAATTGCCTATTTTACAACTGGCCAAGATGTCGCAACCGATATTGAAGTTGCAACGCACAACCGAATAGCCACTTTTTTGCTTAGAGGTTACCAGAAGAAATCGTAGCGTTTTAATTATGGTCATATACTAACGATCAAAGTGTCTGAATCGGAGTCGACTTTGTATTTGAGAGTGNAGTATCAAGGAGAAATTAACTTTGAAGAATAATCACGCAGCAGAGCTTAGAAAGGTTGCGAAGACTGTCTCCGCCGGAGTNGCTCGAAGAGGTAGCATTTCCCCGGCTTTACGTACCATCGCAGTTACTGGTGGTAAAGGTGGGGTTGGAAAAACCAATGTGGCNACAAACTTGGCGATTGCCATGGCGCAACTTGGTAAACGTGTTGGGATTCTAGATGCCGATTTGGGGCTTGCGAATGTAGATGTGATGTTGCATGTCAATCCACGTTACACGCTTCAACACGTGGTTACTGGAGAGAAGCGAATTGAAGACATAATTGTTAAAGGTCCTCTTGGTATTTCAGTTATTGCTGGTAGTTCTGGTATTAAAGCTATGGCGGATTTGCCGGTTCAAATTCATAAAAAATTAATTAGTGAGCTTANTCGACTCAATACTTTAATTGACATNCTCATCATTGATACNCCCGCTGGAATTGGTAATAATGTTTTGAGTTTTGTCTTAGCTGCGGATGAGATTTTGGCTGTAACAATACCTGATCCTATGGCGTATACTGATGCATATGCTTTAATTAAGGTGATTTCTCGCTGGCGTCGGGATGCACGGGTTAATCTTTTGATTAATATGGTGCGGACTGCTGCCCAAGCTCGTGAAGTTGCTGAAATTCTCAAAACAGTTGTCAGGAAATACAACCTCCAGCTAGNCAAAATCTCGTATGCTGGTTATATTCCCTATGATTCCAAAATTAAAAATTCGCTCATCAATCGTAAGCAAGCACCATTTATGCTTGAAAATCCCGATTCTCTTTCTGTAAAGTGTATTCAGGTTATTGCTAAGAGGATGATTTCTTCTCTGGCACAACATTCTGTTACGAAAAATTTCTTTTCGCAGTTTGAACAAATTAGGGAAAAGAGNCAAGGGAAATAGCGTTATTCCTTGGCATTTTAATTAACTGAGATGAAACATTATGCATGACCTGTAAATTGTGTCATCTTTGCTGAATNACGAAAATTTAACTCACTGTAGATTAGCTTGTTAGGCTAAAAATGGGACCTAAGAGATGGATTAGTATACGAATAAGTTATGGACTAAGTTTTTCCGCCCTAATCGTAGCTAGTCTTATGGCTTATTTCAAAGGGAATTCTATTGAGACGATTTTTAGAAAGGCAATCATAGCCTTTATTATTTTCGGAATTTTAGGATACATCGTCGGATGGTTTGTCTCATGGATAACGCGATCAGAACTATCATTTATTTACGAAGATAGAGAAGAGGATGAAGACGACAGAAGAACTGTGGAGGGCCTATAAATTTGANGATGATTCTGAAGCTAAAGAGCAGCTCATTGATCAATGTCTCCCACTGATAAAGTCGATAGCGTACCAAGCATCTATGTATGCTTCTCCATCATATGATTCAGATGATCTTGTAAGCATTGGCATAATGGGAATGCTTGATGCTATTGACAGGTTTGATCCGACAAAAGGTGCAACCTTTAAAACCTTCGCCAGTCACCGCATTCGCGGAGCAATTCTCGATGAAATCCGCGCTTTAGACTGGGTTCCAAGANGTGTTCGACAGAAAGCTAACCAACTCGAATNAGTATATCGGCGTTTAGAACAGCAAAATGGTCGTGCTCCGGATGAATTTGAAGTTGCTAAAGAGATGGGCCTGACCATTGACGAAGTGCATCAAGCCCTGACAGAGGTAAGTTGTACAGCAATCATTACATTAAGTGACCTGACGTCGGATGAAGATGAACAAGACGCTATTCAAGAATTTATTGCTGATCCGAGTAATATTGATGCTGCGGACCAACTTATATATGAAGAAACAAAGAACCTATTGGCTGAAGCTATTGNTTCGTTACCTGAGAGAGATAAACTTGTACTGAGTTTGTACTACAACGAGGGATTAACAATGAAGGAAATTGCCCTCGTTTTAGATGTAAATGAGTCGCGTGTTTCGCAACTTCACTCTAGTGCTATCCTAAGGTTGCGGGCTGGGTTTCAGCAGGATGATGACGGCGTTTGAAACATGGAAAAATATAGAATCCGAGTTCGTTTGAGTAGAATCTGAGGTCGTTTGAAGTGTGTTTTTTTAACGATATCAGGATTGATGACATTCACTATGAAATTCAAAACAAACAGGGATCGTAAGATCTATACAATAGTTCGTGGTATTAGTTGGATTCCTGTTTTAATGCTTGTACTTCTTTGCATTGCTTTTTTTCCAGATGATTCTAGTGCAGCAAAGATCATTGGGACAAGATATCATCATCATCCAGAGACTCGCTCTACTCGTGTTGTTTTTGTCATTGATGGTCAGATTAGTTCCCACCAACTTCATTCTCCACAGGAAAATGAGATCGAGGTCCGTTTATATAATATGTTAGTAGTGCCAGGCTTTGNTTTGGACGTTAATGCTAATGATCCAATTTTGAAGGATGTTTTGGTCAAAACGGGGCCTGGCCAATCGNCAATTTTGAATCTAACTTCACATCAAGATATCCGTCGTTATAAGTTATTTCCCCTCTCAAGTCCGAATCGAATCGTGATTGATCTTTTCGGAGCTTTCGATTCATCTTCTAAATCTCAACCATCTTCACTTAAAGTTAGTAACCAAACAGATCGAGATCAAAATGCTCCTTTATCTCCGATAAATCCGGAAGAAATAAACGAATCATCCACTAATTCAGAAGAGATATTGAGTCAAACAGNATTCCAAAATCATGAAGTTCAATCCGGAGAACCGATGCTAAACATCCAGGAACTTTTGGATCAGGATGAACTTGTTCTTGGAGTTGAAAGTGAGTCTAGGGACATCTCTACTTCATCCTCTACTGTTGTCTGGTGGATACTCTTAGGGATCATTTTTCTATTACTTTTGGGACTGGTGGCTCTAGGNATCTTGGTTTTAAGGAGCCGGAGAGCATTAAGACTTGTAACGAATCAAGAACCTNTGTCCCCTTCGCNGCCTATTGAGGAAGAATTTTTTCAAGAGGATCCAGTGTTGTTGAAGGATGTGACAAGAGAGGGTGGTGACGACGAAGATTTCGAAGAAATTCTCGACAATACGATTTNGCAAGAACTGGATACATCGAACCAGCCNTCCTCANTNAAACGAGCATTCATTGATCACTCAGACGCNAATCANGAAGAAGANCTCNAGCNAGTTNGGCGAGAACTGGATTNGGAGGCGGAGGANGCNAAAACAGCGGATACTGAGGAGNAGCAGTACGATNATCAAGGAGTGAAAGATAAAATTACCGAGTTGCTAGGCGATGACGAAATTTTGCTTGGAGAAGTCGTGGGNNCTGAATTGGAGGAAGATGAGAAACTNAAATCCCAAGACCTGAGACTCTCACGAAGAATNGGCACTGCCCGNAGGTTAATCGATGAGGGTAAGAGTCACGCGCAAGTTGCNAGNGAATTGAAAACAACAAGGGAGGAAGTTACTTTGATGCTAGCTATCGACAAAAGAAGCTAGCGAGAGGTCAAACCCTACGGTCTATACGCCTAGCCATACTTGATGCTCTAAAGCTATAACGTTGGCGCTTCATACTTAAAATAAATTGGGATCTTCCTGATGCGCTCCTTCGGGTACCTAAATGCCTTCCTGCTTTAAATGACTTCATGCCGCTGGTCGAGCTCCTGCTCAAAACGCCTGATGCTTTTCCTGCGATCCTGCCAAGTGCCACTCCAATTTCCCCTTTTCACAAAATATTATCTAAAGGTAACATGAAAGTATATGCTCGTCAAGCATTTTTTTTAGATTGAGCAAACTGTCAAAAGTGTAAATCTAGTTGGGAAGGATTGATAAGCCTACACTTTTAGTGATGGGTAATGTATAATCCAAGCTGCCTAGACTATCTCAAGCGAAGTATTGATTTGATTGCCGAAAAATCAAGTTAGATTAAGAAAATTCCTAGATATGTTTACAAGGAACTTAGCCAGTTATGAGAAAATACCGAGAAACCCACCCAGTTTTGGAATCAAGAATGAGTTCTGTCAGACGTAGGATGAGGTACAATCGCCGTTGGCTTGAAAGACGAACTGATCAGGCAATCATACCGCTAGAAATTCAGGAACATATCGGTATTTCCAATATTCGGGGAGAGGTGTTGATTGTTAGTAGAGATTCTCGTCAGCAACGTCGAATTAAAGAATTGCTACGTTCAGAAAATCATCGATTTGACGTTGCATGGGATAGTGATGAAGCAATCGGTTTTCTTAAATTGGGTAAATACCGGTTGGTGATTCTAGATCGAATAAATGAAAGACGGAGACGTGTTTTTTACTATTTACGACGATATCTCAAGCACATCAAAGTGATTTCCATTGTTAATGAAAATCGGCTGGCAAACGACTCGATGAAATATGGGGGTTACAGTTTCTTACTCCACAGAGATTTCGATTTGGAACAACTACGGACTTGTCTCATCAGCTCACTACGATTGCATCATCCAGTTTGTCGATTGCTAAAAAATGGTGAAACCTGCAATCGCTCTTGTATTAATAGTTACATGACTGAGGAAAATTACACTGAATTAGAAGCGCTTGATCCAAATGCTGCTATGCCGGAACCAACTGATACTGAAGTTCCACTTGATACAATGGCCCCACCCCCAGAAGATTTCTTTCAA
Source organism: Candidatus Poribacteria bacterium (assembly GCA_002697225.1). Next base: position 28,050 of record NZUQ01000007.1, on the reverse strand, counting down.
GGTTTAGGTTGAACATATTACTTTGACTTAGTAGAATCTGTGAGAAGGGGGAAGAGCCGATTCGAGAATCAGAAAAAAGGTGGATAGTTGGTATTGAAAGAGTTGGGATGCCAAATGGATGAAAATGTGAAAAACCGGTTGTAATGTCTATAGATACGATATTCTACAGTGACGAGAATNATGTGATGATTACTAATATAAGTTTCGTTGCTGGACCTAAGACGTTTCTCCTTAAAATTATTAATTCATTTTANTTGCAGAAGGATATTGCTGTNCGAGGATGCTGCTCAGGTGGTATCGTTGTTGTTGCAGGGGCAGGGCTTACTGTCTTCAGCATATTGCAATCAGTCAATGTCCCTAGCTTCTTACTCGGATGTCTGGTCAGTGTCATAGGGGGATTTCTACTGATTGACAAAAAGGAGTATACCAGAAATCCTTATTTCTATTCGGCAATAATGCTTATTGCCGCAGGAATTGCTATAGGGGGCTTGGGCCTGATAACCAATTCCGCCTTCCCGCTCATCATCTTAGGTCTTTTGGTCACATTGTTTGGAATATCCATGTTGATTGTCAGTAAACAGTATGTGCTAGTCATTCGCACCCAGATTGAAAATTCAGAGGAACTTGAAGAATACGATGTATTATATGGCTCCCTTTCGTATATTGAAGAGGTTGCAACTGCGTTGCAACGAGCGATAGAAGANCAAGCTTAGTAACAGATTAACCGTTGGCGTAAATTAATCTACTTCGTTCCTGACAGGGAACTTCAATCGTTTGGCCAGTTAGACCGCTTTCAATAGTAGCAAATCCAATTTCATTGACAGCTATATAGTTCTCTCGCGAACAATGGGGAAGATCTCCTCCTTCTAAATAATCGACAATTTGTTGATATGCAACCTTAAACACACTTTGGTTTGGTGGTAGATTCAATGTTGCATTGTTAACTAGTTTGCCATCTTTATCGTACAAAGTGGTTACTGATCGAGAGTATCCAGTTCGTAGTTGTCCCTCCGTTCCAAGAACGTCGACTGAAAATGCTCCTTTGGTACCGTGTTCACCTACATGGAACCCTTGTATACCGCTTTTAAAATGGATAATTGATCCGATGATTGATGGCTCTGGTTCGTAGCCTTCGGGAACTTGATCATCGCTTTGGTTGATGTGGGCACTTACAGACATAGGATCGTAACCTGCAAACTGACAGATCATATCCGTATTATGGATTGCAAAAGATAGAATTGTGGCTGGGCAATAACCAATTACAGACTTGACTTGGCCAACCAGTCCTTCTNCTACAAGTTCCTGTAATCTTAAAAGATGCGGTGCCCAATGCCGTGAATAGTCGACGATAATTGGAATGCGCTTTTCATTGGCAGTAGTTGTCATCTGATCAACTTCCTCCAACGAACAACCTGCTGGTTTTTCGAGAAAGATCGCTTTAACGTCTGTTTTTAGCACATTCTGCATAACAGCAAAATGATACGGGCCACGGACACAAACAGAAATGATATCCAGATCCTCATTTTCGAGCATCTCTATATCGGTATCGTAATAATTGATACTTCTATCTGGGAACCCGGGGCCCCATGTTTCTTTGAACTCTGTTTTTCGGTCTTCTGATAGGTCTGCTACAGCGACGAGATCTGTAGCTTCACATTGTCTAATGCCACCAGTGTGGCAGTATGGATGAGGGTCAGATGGATTGGAGTAGCGAGCTGCTATGCTTCCTAATCCAATAATTCCAACACGGTACATAACTATCTCCATTTGAATTAAATATTAAAATGGATAACATTGAACTAGATCTATGTTATTTTTNCAAGAGAATTATTGTTGTTGAAAGATTAGCATGAGTTTGCTATTATTGCCCCGTTTATCAGGTTTGCAGTTAATTTGCAGTTAATTTGTAGTTAAGAGGAAGAAATGGAACTCGTAAAGACGCTTTTACTAACAGGAGAAAATAACCATGATTGGAAAAGGTCAGCCCCATATTGCAAAAATTTACTAGAAGAATCCAANAAATTTGAGGTTGATCTAACGACAGATCCATCTGTTAGTTTGNCTGATAAAGATAAACTTANCGACTACAATCTCTTTTTTGTTGATTATAATGGCCCACAATGGGTCGANCCAGCGAAAGAAAATTTTATCAATGCCATTAGNAATGGTACGAACGTTTGTATTCTGCACGCTTCCAATAATGCTTTTGACGGTTGGGTTGAATATGANGAGATTTGCGCTTTAATGTGGAGAACGGGNGCAGGCCATGGNAAGTATCACAAATTTGATGTCGAAGTTACGGATCCGGATCATCCCATTACAAAGGGGTTACCATTGGTATTNAAAGATCATCCTGATGAACTATATCATGGGCTGTCACACATGCACAATACGGATTATCATGTACTAGCTACAGCTTTTTCATCGATTGATTCTGGTGGTACTGGGCAAGGAGAACCAATGGTACTAGTGAAGAATTATGGTGACGGGCGAATATTCCACCTCATACTTGGGCATGTCNGNGGNGGNGGTGGGATGGATACNTTTGAAAATCGTGATTTTCAGACGTTGTTACTACGTGGTTGNGANTGGGCTGCAACGGGAGATTGTGCANTGAACTGATGTTTTTAGGTGATATTGTCTAGNTGTTTAATTTCATCTTTTGATAATTCCCAACTNAACAGATCNAGGTTGTCTTTCAAGTGGTCGATTGAACTTGCTTTGGGGATAACAATCATATCTTTCTGAATNAACCACAATAAAGCAACTTTTGCGGTTGACTTATTGTGACGCTCAGCNATCTTGGTTAAAAGTGGTTCTTTCAGGATTTGGGTNCTTCCAAGCGGACAGTACGCAGTCACGGCGACATTNGACTCCTGGCAGTGATTTAGCAAGTCCGGTGTTTGATGGTGAATNTGGTACGGTACTTGATTAACGTTGATTGGTGTTTTCGAGAGCAGTTTGGCTTGATCNATTAGGTTTGNGCTGAAGTTACTGACACCAATGCTTATTGCTTTGCCTTGACTNTGAACATAGTTGAATGCTTCGATTGTTTCTCTCAAGGGGACATCGTCACTAGGCCAATGAATCAGGAGTAAATCGACGTAATCCATCTGTAATTGGCCCAGGATCTCATCGCACTGAGCCAGAACCTGATCGTAGCTTAATTCAGTTCTCCATATCTTCGAGGTAATAAATAAATTGTCGCGTTTAATATCAGATTCAGTTATTGCTTGGCTTATCTCGCATTGATTCTGATATAACCAGGCAGTGTCAATATGCGTGTAACCAAGGTTAATAGCGTTTTTGACGGCGGATTTGCAAGCATCACCGCGTAAATCCCACGTTCCAAGCCCGATCATGGGCATCAAATTCCCATCTGCTAATCTGACATTTCTCACGTCTTTTTTCCTTGTTAACCAGATTTTCAAGTTTTGTTTGAAATCTTAATAGCATATCATAGCGGAGGAATCAATCATATTTATTTGATGGTATGAGTTGGATTTGCTAAAATTACTTGGCATAGGATATCTTGTTTGTCGTTATTTGCTTTTTCGTTTCAATAATTAATTCAATATTCAGTGTTGGAGAGTACCGTGAGAGANGCTTTTTCAATTTTGCCTTTAATAATTTTACTAATCATTTTTAGTAGCCTTGGTTGCAAATCGGAAAGAGAAGTTTCAGGTGGGAGCAAACCTTCTGTGCCGAATCAAGTCCTAAAACAGGTAAAGACCGCTCAGAAGCCGGTATCACGTGGTGAAATAAGCTACGCTGTGCCGGAGGGATGGGTTCGCCAAAAGCCGTCAAGTCCAATGCGGTACGATCAATTTTTGCTGCCGGGANCCGGAGATAAGCAATCTGCTGAACTTGCCGTGTTCTCTGGTATTGGTGGGTCAGTGGAAGCAAATCTAGATCGTTGGTATAAACAATTCAAACAACCTGATGGACAAGAGACAAAAGACTTAATTAAACGAAAAAAAATACAAGTTACTGATTTAACAGTTACGGTCGTTTCCTTGACTGGGACTTTTATGAAGTCACGTGCTCCTATGATGATGGGAGGACCTGTTGATGAATTGGGAGGTTATGCTCTTTTAGCAGCGATTGCCGAAACAAAACAAGGATTGTGGTTCTTTAAGGCAACGGGGCCAGAGGACACCATAAATCGTTGGCAAAAAAGTTTTGATGAGTTTGTCCAATCTTTTCGGGTGAACTAAATCCTCGAGTACTGTTTACCGTACCCGATTTTTATTTGTTTGCTACTAAACTATCAGTTTTTNGTTTTCTACTGCGTAATAATATAGTGTTTGAAGTTTTCTAAATCTATTTAAGAACCCTAAACAAGGAGAAAATGGTGAAATATAAATTTCCTTTCTTTTTAGTTATGACAGTGATCGTAGTGGGCCTAATGGCATGTTCTGACAGCAGTGAAAAAAGTTCACCAATAAAACCGAAGGTGTCATCTCAACCTTTAGAGGGTGACATAGCTATTAAGCAGGAAGAAATTAATTTTGTTGCAGAGGAAAATGCTCTTAAAGAGGTTTTCACAAAACATGCTGATGGTATTAGTAAAAAAGATCTCGATGAAATCATGACCCATTGGCTGAAAAGCGGTAGTGAGGATGTGTTCACTGCTTGGACCTTTTGGGCTGGTGCATTCGAGAAAAACGTTGGATGGGACGATATTAAGAAGGGGTGGGTCGGAATTTTTCGTCTTCGTGGTGGAGACATGACAATTGAATTCTTGAGTGTGGCAATTGACTCAAGAGCCAAAAATGCAACCTTGCGTGCGAAGTATAAGTGGGCTGCNAGTGGNGATCTAATTGCTGATATGGGAAAAGATAAGAANGATAAATGGAAAATCCGAGCCATTGATTACACAAATGGGAGGTTCGGAAAGCAGATTAAAGAATTAAGGAATCCTGCTTATAAAAACCCCTAAATCTATATAATGTTAACAAATTGGAGTTCTTCTAGTTTTATCTCTTAAGCGTTGACATGATTATGGATGCTCAAAACATAATCTCTGGTGTATCTTAATCGAATCCAGTTGAAGGTAACTGTGTTTCCCCTGAGGAGTTAAATACAGGGAGAGTTTTGAGATCTTCAATTCCTGTGTTTTTAAGGGGCCATGTAGATATGAAACAGGGAAGTTTTCTAGATTTTGTGAGTTAGTTAGGGGTAAGGCGTGGAACTGTATGAAATGTTTGATAAGTTTTGGTGTGTCTATTCGAATTTAAACCCAGATGCCAAAAAGATCCAAGATATTTTATGTGAAGGACGAGAACAGACTAACGACCACATAGCATTTAGAACCCTTAATCTAGAAAATTTCGAAATAAGTAGATTAGCTGAACCTTTTATTTCTAGAGGGTATTCTCTAAAGGGAAAATATCATTTTCAGGCTAAAAGGCTATTTGCGTGTCACTATGAACACACTGATCCATTGATACCTAAAATATTCATTAGTGAATTGTTAGTGGAGGAATTTTCTGATTTTCTGCAGGAAACCATGCAATTTATGGTCAAAAATGCACGGTCCTCTACAGATTTATTCCTCGCGACAGGCCGTAAATGGGATGTTAATTATAAAATATATAGTGAGTTACTTCGTGAGAGTGAATATGCTGCATGGTTGTACATTTTTGGATTTGTTCCTAATCACTTTACAATTTATATTAATCCATTGAATCACTTTGATAGTTTGGTAGAGGTTAATCAAGTTCTTAAGGAATACGGTTACAAAGTTAATTCTAGTGGTGGAGAGGTTAAGGGGAGCCCTGCATTAGGTTTGGAACAATCTTCCACTCTAGCCTATAAAACAGAAATTAAATTTGAGGATCTTACTACAGCTAAGAAAATTCCCGCTTGTTACTATGAGTTTGTCAAAAGATACGATTCGTTTAATGGATTTATTGTGGATTCAGCCGACAGGATTTTTGAAAGTACAAATGTTAAGCACGTGTCCAATGCAGAAGGGTAATTTTGTGTGGTCAATTGGATTCTAATTGTTGTGTGGCTTCTAAAAGAGCATTGGCCAAAAATTTTGGGTTGACTTCTTCTTTGCCACGAAATGTCTTGACCTTTTGCCCATTAATTTTTAGTATTGCTAGATCCTTTCCGCCTAAGTGAATACCTACTTTTGCGTTCCGTGTTTCTCCAGGACCATTTACTTCACAACCCATTATGGCGACAGGGATTGTGACCCCATGTTTCTCCAGAAGTTCCTCCGCCGCATCAACAATTTCTTCATAACCGACGGANGCATCACCNCGTCCGCAAAAAGGGCAGGAAATGATGTCGAGCATCTGATCTGNCAAACCGAGTGTTCGTAGAAGTTCCTTCCCTGTCAATACCTCTTCAACNGGATCACCTGTAATTGANATTCGAATTGTATCGCCAATACCTTCCATTAAAAGNGTTCCGATACCAATTGATGATTTGACATGGGATCTCCGTGGTGGACCGGCTTCAGTGACACCTAAATGGAGTGGGTATTGAACTTTCTCTGAGAAAATCCGATTGGCTTGAATCATGCGCAATGGATCGCTTGATTTGATCGAAACTGCAATATTAGTAAAATCATGATCTTCACAAATTTTGACGTGCCTCATTGCGCTTTCAACAAGTGCCTCAGCAGTGGGAAACGGGTATTTATCCAGTAAATCCTTCTCAAGTGATCCCTCGTTAACACCAATTCGGATGGGAATGTTTGCTTTCCTTGCTGAAGATAAGACTTGGGCGATCCGGTCTTGATTGCCTATATTACCGGGATTAATTCGAACTTTTGCAACTCCGGCATCGATTGCATCGAGTGCGAATTTATAGTTGAAGTGAATGTCGGAAACAATTGGTACCGGGGATCGTTTGACAATCTCTTTGAGTGCATCAGCATCACGTTGCTCGGGAACAGCGACTCGAACAATCTGTGCACCGGCTTCGGCACAGCGGTCAATTTGGTGCATGGTTTCGTCCACTTGACATGTTAAAGTTGTGGTCATCGTCTGGATTGAAACTGGGTTTTGGTTGCCAATGGCTACACCACCAACGTTAATCTGTTTCGTCGGACGTCGATTTCCAAATTTTGCTAGATCTTGCATCAAACTTCCTTAAGCTCCATTCTGGGGATTTCTAGTTTCCCGTTTAAAAAAACGGGTTGTGGTTTATCTCTTCTTCAACTGTTGTNGCCGGTCCGTGNCCGGGGAAGAGAACAGTATGTTCTGGCAGGGAAAGTAAATTTTCTTGTACGCTGAAAAGTAAATTTTCGTATGATATGGATGCATTTCCAACAGATCCAGCAAATAATGCGTCACCAACGATGACGGTTGACCGAACGTAGAAAGAACATCCCCCANCTGTATGTCCGGGAGTATCAAGTGTTGTGATTTTCAGGTTGCCAACCGAAACAGCATCGCCATGTTTTAGCAATTTAAGATCATTTTTACTTCTCGGTTTAGGTTCATTTNCATGAATCCATGTTGGGCAGCTAAAAGCGTCTTCNAAATCCTGCAGTCCGTTTGCATGATCACCGTGTGCGTGTGTTAAGAGTATTAGCTTTGGNTCNATNTTAATCTTGTTGATTCTTTCCATAATCGCCTTGGGATTTGCTGCAGTGTCGATGATAGCGGCTTCACGTGTCTCCGCACAGATCAACAAATAAGCATGTACAGGATAGCCACCTACCTTCGCGGTTATTGTTATAATTTCAAGTGCTGGATCGTATTTAGTTGCAATCGCATTCGGTGACCAACTCTCTGTTGCAATCGCATTTAGTTTATTGCTATCGAGTTGCAACGTGGAGGCGATCTCATCAACCTCATCACGGCTNGGTTTTCTGGTATAGTTTTCCATTTGCGAGATATCTTTTGCCATGACACCCGATTTAGCAGCAACTCGACCGACGGTTAATCCAAGTCCTCGTCGTGCTTTAGCGATGATATCCCCAAACTCATCTTCAAGTATGAATGCCATTGTCTTTCCCTGGTTTATGCGTTTAATGGATTTTTAGGAGTCACATTTATTTGATTATGGAAATTTTCTAGATTAGATAACGCTTCATCCCTATTCCCTCCCATATTGGAAGTGCGTTTCCTGCTCCTTCAATCCAGTTAGGGGTAAGGACAACATGGTCGATTGTAACGCGGTTATTGGTGAAAGTGACATGAATCAACCCATCGCGACTTTGGATAATGGCAGGATAGTGGAAACTTCCTTCACCAGTAATAATATCGCGTTTGTATTTCCAAGTTTTTCCTCCATCTTCACTTATCCCAATAGTTAAAGGATTTCGCTTTTCCGGGTTATCGTTCCAAATCATAACAATTCGACCGTCTTCAAGTTTGACAGCGTCAAGGGCTGCATAAGGGCAGTGGTTTTGCGTAACTTCGGCTTCAGACCACGTTCGGCCATAGTCATGAGAAACACTCTTGAGAACATTCGGATTTTTCCCAGATGGTCGTATAAGTGCTAAGATTGAACCATCGTCCCGCTGAATGAGCGACGGGTGTTGATTTTGTTCGCCTGGAATGCTGCCACAGACATTCCAAGTTCCTCCTCCATCTGCGCTTTTCCAGATTTGTGAATGCCATGATGTGAATTCTGTGCCAAACAGGATCTCTCCATTATCAAGTAGGATTGGCTTGCACCTTGGAACATGTCCCCAGTCTTCCTCGATCATCTCAACTGCTGACCATGTTTCACCGTTATCGTACGATCGCTTCATTCGCAAATCGCAAGTTACCCAACGTACACCAGGTCCATGCTTGCCTTCAAGCTTGCCATGCATGGTACCATAGATTAGCAACACGGTGCCATCGTCGACTTGAAATAAGATGCCGTTTCCTTCAGGTTTTCCGGGAGAGTCAGCGACACTAATCAACGGATCGAAGCTGCCAACATCGCGTTGCTGGCGTGCTAAAACCCAAGCAGTATCGGGACGNGCTTCGCCCTCGCCTGCATAATATCCAACAATGAGATCCTCATTTGATAATTCNAGTATTACCGAACAATGGCATTCAGGGTATCGANTTGTTGGTTCTGCAACNGGTTCCCAAACTAAGATTGACACGACACACGCTCAGCTTTGTTGTATAATTTTTATGTCTCGGAATCCTTATAGGCTAAGAATAGCTATTTATTGTATCAAATTTAGTGGAACTATTCAAATGCGACTTCTAATGACCAAAGAAAATGATGCTGCTACTAATATGGCAATAGATGAAGCTATATTTTCGAGTCAGAAGTCTGATTCTCGTCCGACGCTGCGATTTTATGATTGGTCATCAACCGCTTTTTCGTTTGGATATTTCCAGCGGATTTTTGAGGAGATTAACCCCTCAGAATGTGATGACCTTGGAATCGATCTGGTTCGTCGTATTACTGGGGGAGGTACAGTAATTCATGGTTGGGATGTTACTTTTTCAGCTATATTTCCTAAAACCGAATTGGATGTTGGATTGCCAAGTGGTATCTCAGCTGGATACCAAGTGATCAGCGACAGTATAACTAGGGGGTTGCGAGAAATTGGTATTGAAGTTAATCAGTATGGTCGATCTTTGGATTCGTCACTTCCGAATATTTGTATTACTAATCCTGCTAAATATGATGTGATGATTAATGGTAGTAAAATTGCTGGTATTGCACAACGTCGAAACTCGGTTGGACTGCTGTTCCAAGCTTACGTCGCGCTTGATATCCCATCCCATGATATCTTGGCTATGATCTCAAAAAAACATGACTGTGAACAAATGGTACAGACGAAGGTAACCAGTATTAATCAACACCAGTCACGAAGATTTTTACGGACCGAAATTGAAGAAACAATTCAACGTGGTTTCGAAAAAATATTAGGTCTTGGTCTTGCCGAAGATAAGTTGGTCTCTAAGGAAATGGGAATGGCCGAGCAACTGTTCAAAACAAAGTATTCTACTGAAAGCTGGAATTTTCGAAGGTAATGAAAAGACGGAATAAATTCTTGGTTTTTATCTTAGTTTTTGTTATTTGTATATTCGTCAGTGGATTTTACTTTCTGGGGTCAAGTTACGTACATCAGAAAATCCGTTTGCAGCTTGAAGAGCAAGTTGCTAATCAGATCAGCAAAACCGTCTCAATTGAACAGATTTCCGGTAACGTCCTCAGTGGACTTAAAATCAGTAAGGTAGTGATTTACGACCTTACACCAGAAAAAACTCGTTTTTTTTCAACGGATTCAATAGAAGTTACATATAGACTTTACGGATTGTTGTTTGGCAAGTTTCTGGTTACCAGATTAGACATCAAAAGGCCTGAATTCAATGTTCGGGTTAATGAGAAAGGGGAAGTTAATCTAACTAAATTGTTTCCAGCGCCAAATCCTGATGTTTCAAGTGGCATATTTCAACCGCTTATCTCTCATGTTAGGATTGAGAATGGTATCTTCAATCTGGAAGACAAAATACGTCGTTTGAAAATTTCTGTCAACGGAATTTCTAGCAGTATCCAAGGTCCTTTAGGGCAATGGGAGCATACAGGTAAACTTAATGTCCAAGATGGTTTTTTCGAAGTTAATGGAGTTCGCACACAAATTGAGGAAATTCAAACTCAATTTTCTCTAGTTAAGGATTTAAGAGAACTCAAACAGATGCGAATTGATTTCGGAGGTTCAACGCTAACCATTTCAGGCCAAGCTAATGATTTGAATGACTTGGATGCAGAAGTGAATTTGGATCTTGACTTTCAAGATCTTGCCAAATTTTACACGAATCAGATCATTGAGGGTAAAGCACAGATACATCTTAGCATCAGTAGTTTGGCTGAGAAAATCAATGGCCAGCTATCAGCTACTTTTCCCTTTTTGCGAACAAATGGAGTAGAAATCCGAAATGTCTCCACACGAGCCGAGTTTACGCGACACCATTTCCGCATAACTGAGATTGTTGGAGAATTAGCTGGTGGTAAGATTTCTGGTTATGCAGAAGTAACCCAAAGTAATGAGGGTATCAAATACCATGGTTTGATTGATCTCGTCGATAGTCAAGCCACTGATTTTTTCCCAATGATACATGATCTGAGGTCATTTCTACGATCGAATGGGAAAGTAGATATTCATGTACTGTTTGAAGGGAATGGTCTTGATCCAAACGATTTTCAGTTGACTGGTGGGTTGGTCTATGATGAAGCTGACCTAAACGATATCGGAATTAAGGTGTCTCAAGCCAATTGGGACATTAAATCAGGGTTTTTGGTAGCTACGGCTAATCTTGACGAAGCACTAATCCGGTTAGATGGTCCTCTTGGCTTAGCGGATGATCGTGATATCGATCTGCAAATCACCAAAATCGATGTTGATAAGTTATCAAGAATTGTCAGGATTCCTGATCTTGGTGGCGAAGGTAAGCTTAATGGCAAAATTTCTCCTTCGGATTTGACAGCTATGTTCGAAATCCCTAAGGCGTCACTTTTCAATGTTCCGATTGGAATACTAACCGTCCAGTTCCAATATCGAGACGAATATGTATACATAAATCAAGGACTTTTGGTGAAGAATAACAGCCAGTTAGTATTAAAAGGTAAAGCTCATCCGATTGGGAAGATCCCCGTTGATCTAGTTCTATCTATTGAGCCGCTCCAGATTGCTGATTATATTCGTTTGGTTGGACACGCTTATCCAATTCAAGGCACGGCCACAGGGAAATTGATCCTTGATAATACACTTGAACATTTAAATGGGCGAGGGGTACTTGAAATTGTTGATGCTGAGGCATGGGGATTAAAGTTTGATTCGCTCTCTCTACCACTTGAAATTGAAAGTTACGATGCNATTATCAAGGATTTTGAACTCTCATCTCGTTCTCAAACCGGTATTTTAAACGCGAAAGTGACGGACAGACTCGATTATGAAATTGATTTCCAAAGCGANCCGATGCGTCTTCATGAANTGCTTATNGCAAGAGGNCTTGNTGAGATCGAGTTAGATGCTAGTATGATCCTCAATGCAGTGGGTAGGGGACATACAAGCGAGCCGCACATCGATCTAACTTGCGATTTTATAGATGTGAGTTTCGCGCGGAATCCCTTGCCAGACGTGAGTTTAGTTGGTATTTTCACTAAAGAGATTCTTTCCTTCGAGGGCTTCGGTTTCGATGAAACTTGCCGAATACGTGGTACAGTTAGGATGGAAAAGTCAAATCCTTATGAAATCTTTGTCAAAGGCCGAAATATGGATGCAACATCTATTTTTCCAATTATTAATCCATTACTCGGGAATCGTTTTGGTGGTGTGGCGGATGGNAGAATTGAGATGACAGGGAAATTAGTTGATCCGCTAACTGCTAGGATGAAGATGGATTTGACAAANTTTGAAGTTTCATCNGATACANGGAACTTGGTCAGCCCTGACAATGAAATTGTAAAGCTTCGTTATGAGGGNGANGTTTGGTATATTGACTCGCTTNTTCTCGCTAGTCCGCGGNATTCGGTTCCAATAGTCAGTATGATAGATTCATCAATTTCGCCTAGGCATATGGAGTTTAAAGTTAAATCAAACGAGTTTAAAATCCAAAATCTCACTGACCTATTTCCTGAAATCCCAATTGTTTTCTCCGGTTTAGCTCGTTACAATTTGAATGTTACGGCGACTGAAGCTGAAGGTAATATTGAAGATCCAAGATATGAACTTAGTTTTGCTGTACCGAATTTGGAAGTCAAAACTAGACATGGTATTATCAACGTTACAAGAGCAAAAGGGCAAATTCTCTATGAGAATGACCAACTGAGGATTCCCTCGGCGAATTTCCTCCTGTTTGACAATCAAGTTCAGATGTGGGGAACATTGCCAATTTTCAATCAAAGCACAAAACTTCCGTCCATTTCAGATTCGATAACAAACGACACGAAGATTTCGATTCAAAGTAGCAGTTTTCAGATCGGANCGCTGACACGTTTTTTTTCGGAAATATCTGAGCTNACAGGTAATCTCGATCTNCACGCTCAGATTGGGAACTGCTTGAGTCAACCTTCGATCAGTGCAGTGGTTGATTTGAACCAAACATCCTTAAAGTTATTCGATTTTCCTGTTCCCGTTCAAGATCTTTCTGCATTGATAAGTGTGTCCAGTGTTTCGTCTGGCCAAATACGAATTATCACGGAAAGATCAAACTGGAAAATCAATGATGGATTTTTCGGTGTTGGTGACGCAATCTGTAATGTGAATCTGGTTAATTTTCGCCCCGAAATTGACAGTTGGATGCTCTCCATCAGTGGAGACCATGCCAATTTGGCCGATATTTTTAGCTACTTGATGAGTGTACCCCAACCATCTATTACTGGTTACACCGATATGCAGCTTACAGTTGAGGGTTTAGGCGATAGGATTGATGCCACAACAGCAAAACTCATTTGTCAGAATCTGAATCTTAGGGTGGCAAATGAAGAAATAACCGAAGTTGAGCCATTACAGTTTACTTTCTCTGATCGCAAATTTCGGGTTACCCCAATTAAACTCGGTCAAGTACCGTCGGTGACTGAGTTTTTGTCAACGAATTGGATAGAAATTTCCGGAGAGATTGACCTTGATGGGAACTTGACTCTACAATTTAATACAGATAAACTTCCGCTCTCAGTCGCCTTGGCAGTAGGGAATTTACCTAACCGAATCAATGGTGTCTTAAATAGCCAAATTCATGTTAGTAACCACCTACGTCAGCCAAATATTGAAGCAATATGGACCATTGCAACTGATTTTGAAGATGGAAGTCCAGAGTTTAAAGGAAGAATCACATATCTAGATCAGCTATTTACTATTTATGAAACTGAACTTGTTGGATACAATAACCGCTTGCAATTGTTGGGTCAGATACCGATTAACCTTTCACTAGATAGGATGAAATTGTCGGACCGTTTTCTCAAATTACCAATCAATGTGCAGTTAAATGGAGGTCAGGTTGATCTCAGTTTTATTGCTTCGTTTTTTCCTGAAATCGACAAGAGTAGTGGTATAGCCGACATTGATTTAAGGTTAGCAGGCACAGCAGCCCGGCCCTATCTTGATGGGATATTTTCAATTGAAAACGGAAATTTACGGTTTGTTGATAATTCCCTGCCAATTTCACAAGGAAGTATATATGCCAAGGCGGTCGACGGGTATATTGATGTAACTAATTTTACTTGTTATATTGGTGAAGGTAAATTTGATGCTCGGATGCAACTTATGACAGATGGGCTCTATCCAACGGATTTTATAGTAAAAAAAATTGTAATTCAGAATGCAGACATTGCCGATTGGAGCCGAAGCTTTTTGACAGAAAGGTTTTTCCCTAAACTTAGCGGTAAAATAACTGCTAGTGGGGTACTGGATATACCGATCAATAAATTTGTTAGTCGTGGAGTAACTGATTGGACTCCACAATTACTGCTTCCTTTTAATGTACAAAATATAATCGCGTATGCCAAGAGTGATGTGGAGATAGAGGAGCTGACTCTTGAAAGTTTGGACTATCGTGTTACCAATAATAAAAACATAAATATTGTACTTAAGGATCGGAAGTTGCATGTTCAATCGTTTCTATTAACAGATGTAACGGATGTGACAGTGGTTGATCCTCTAAAATTAGAAGGCAGAGGTTTTTGGGAACTTGATGGGAATTTAGATTTCGTTATGAAAATGCGAGATTTTGATATAAGTTTCCTCTCCGATCTGGTTCCATCTGAGTATCCAATTCGCGGGAAATTAAATGCTAACCTACAGATTAACGGTACTGACGCAAATCCAGAGTTAACATTGGAGTGGTTTCCTGCTAAATCTTCGGCACTTACCATCGCCAATGCGGAAATCGATGATTTTACTGGTGAAATTACTTACGAAGACCAAGTGTTTCAGATTGGTAGGGAGTTTGTTACACTTTCAATCGGCCCAAATCGTGTCCTCCTTTCTGGAGCGGTTCCGTTTGATTTTTCAATACGTGATGCGATAGTCTCTCCATTGCCTCGGCCGATTGAAGGCAGAATTGATTTTGATATAAGGACGCTTGATTTTCTACCCATGATTTTTCCTCAATTCGGTTTTGTCGATGGAGTTGGAATGTGTAACATAACAATTGGTGGCAGCATCGATTCTCCTCAGTTGAAAGGGGTGACTAGCTTACGTGGTGTTGCTTTTCGACTTCCAGAGNCGTATATCAGTGTAGATCGNGCTCNGTTAGAAGCAAACTTTACCAATGANGGAGTTACTATNCGCCNGCTTNAAGGCAATTTAAACGGTGGTAAATTNNNGGNGGGAGGTTCGCTTGGNTCGAGATGGTTAGACGTAACNGAAATGAACACTTGGGCTACACTANANGATGGTTGTATTTTTCAAAATCCGCAGCTCTATTGGGTACGNTGNGACCGTGTTGATTTGACTATGATTGGNGATGTTATTCCCTCAGGTAAGGTCAGACTGCCAGTTGTAAGAGGAACTGTTCGCGTCGCTGATGGTCGGTATAAACGCCCTTGGCGGGAATTGGCTAATGAATGGATTAACCAAGAATCGGCAGGGATTCAATTTGAAGTATTATCGGATTATCCAATTATTCGCCACCTACGTTTGGATCTGGATGTCATTGCTCCAGGAAACATTTCGATGGTTTCGGATCTTGGTGATTTCAACGATATTAAGGTGTCAGTAAATGGTAAAGTTGTCGGCCCAATTCAAAGGCCAGTTTACAATGGGAGGGTTAATATCCTTGAAGGTGAATTCCAAGTTTTTGCTATTGATCATCCGTTTACAATCAAAGATGGATCATATGGGGAGAATACGGATCCTCTTCGCATTAAACCATATTACGAAATCTACGCCGAGACGTCGGAACCAATCCGAGGCGTTAGTTTACGTAATTTGGATACAAAGGATGTAAAAGTTAAATTACATATGAGTGGCTATTTAAATGAATCTCACAATCCCGAACTGGAAGTGGAAATTTTGAACAGTGAAATTGGTGATAATTATCAGCTGACACTCACGCAAATGGAAATCCTTTCCATTCTAACTTTTGGGGACACAGAATCTTTGTCTTTAACGGATGTTGGGACGATGAGTAATAGTGGCAGAGAGGTTATGCTTCGACAGGGAGAACGGTTTGTCGGAAATTCAGTTGCCAGATTGGCGGGACTCCGTGAAGCTCGGGTTAACCTGACTGATCCTCTTAATCTCGAAAGCCGTTCTGATCTTTTTCTCGCTGATAGAGATTTTATGGTGGATCCACTCTTAGATTTACGCAATGATTTTTTGTTGACTCTCGATGATCCGATTTCAGCAATAGACCCAAGTGGTCAAATTGAGTCCACAGGGCTCAAGGAAATTTCGAAAAGATTAGCAATTACTTATTCAAATAAAATATCTTATCTAAATAAGTTAAGCGAAAATACTCCCTATATAGAGGTTGAGTATCAGATTAACAAACACATGTCTGTGGCCGGTGAGAGATATAGGATAAACCAAAGTACGGAACGGTATGGTATCGATCTCAAACTTGAACTGGAATTTTAGGAATGACTTGGCTCTTTTCCTAAATCTTCTCTGTTTTTTGATAAAGTTGGTGTCCACTTTCGTGTTGCTGATTCTACATACTGAATCACTTCGTGCTGGCATACTTCCTGTGACTCAAATTGAATATTTGTTTAATGGTGAAATTCTTGATGAATCCTCNATACTTTCGCAGGCTTTGATCAGTAAAACTGACATTGAACNTGGGGATACAGTTTCCCATTACAAAATTCGTCGATGTGTGGAAGCAATATACTCAATTGGAGATTTTTCACAGGTCAGGGTAGTTGAANAAGAGATAGAATCCGGANTNANACTAGTATTNCAACTCACCTCAAAAATCCGAATTTCTGAGATAAAGTTTGATGGNAATATTCTTGATAGNGATTTNGTACTTGAACAGATCCATTCTGAAACTGGGAAAGAATATTCAGAAGAAATCGCNCAGAGNGACGTAAGAAAGATTCTCAGTCTTTATATGGATTATGGGTACTTCAATGCTCGTGTTCGTNTCACAGTTCCATCAAAAAAACGTNCGGCTGANGAGATTCCCCTTCGCTTTGAAATTGCGCCGTATGCTCGAGCAACGATTGGNGTTATAAAGTTTATNGNCAATCTGNCTNTTANNGNCAAGGATATNCAAAGCNCCTTAGAGATTGAAAGCAGNCAATTCTACCAGAAAAAAANTGTCGAGAAGGNAATCTCTCGCCTCAGAGAGCGGTATCGTCAGNNAGGTTATCTGTCAGTTCAAATNGTGTCAAGNCANGNGTATAATNCTAGTNTNAACATGANTGCCTTGACCTTTCNTATTGTTGAGGGAANGAGAGTCNTCGTTAANCTANTTGGTANNGGTTTTGATAAAAAGGNGTTACGCGAAAAACTNGAAATTTTTAAACAAGGCAATTATTCTGANTATGTCCTTCGAAGTAACGCCCAGCGGATTCGACAAATCTATCAGCAAAAGGGTTACTATGATCCACAAGTTAAGTTTCGAATTACNAAGGAATCAANAGAAGGAGTTGTGATCACCTTTGACATTGATCTTGGCAAAGTGCCACGAATCCGAAAAATTGATTTTGTTGGTAATGATGCTTTTAGTGACTCGGATCTTCTGCGACAGATAGTAACTAGAAAACGNAGTTTTTTCTCCTTTCCTGGTTTAGGTTGGTTATTTTCCGAAGGTGTTTTTGATCCGATGGCCTTTGATAGAGATCGAAAAGCTCTTGAGCTTTTTTATAAGAAGAACGGATACTTGAATACTAGAATTAAAGTTGAAAAACATGTTAATTCCAAGACAAATCAACTTCATCTGCAACTTAAGATCGACGAAGGGATACAACAGCAAATCGATAATCTTAGTTTTGAAGGCAACACCATTTTTGGTGAGGATCAATTGGTATCTGTTATTTCAGCTCGGCTAGGTATGCCTTATAGTAAAGAATTGGTGGAACAGGACCAACGTAAGTTGGAGATATTGTATGATAGAAAAGGTTACATTTACACAAGTATTGAACCCAAATATGATGAATCGACTGGAATACTCATTTATCGTGTTGTAGAGAACAAGCAAGCTCGGCTTGGCAAATTCTACATCCATGGCAACCTAAAAACAAAAGATCATGTACTACAGCGAGAGTTTGAAAACGCTGGACTGAAAGAGGGAGAGGTCTTTAGTTTTGAGCGATTGATGGATGCTAAGCGGGAACTATTTTTGCTTGGACTATTTCACTCAATTAGCATTCGTACACCCGATAGGATTGATCAAAAAGAGATACTTGATATTAATGTACGGGTTGAAGAAAGGAAACCCGGATCAATTAGTTTAAGTGGTGGGTATAATCCTTCAAGTGAAATATTTTCCTTTAAGAGCATGCGAGGAACGTTTGGTTTAAATTATAATAATTTATATGGTCGGAATTTAAGAGTGAGTACCAAAGCACGATTTGGTACAGAAGGGANCCTTTATGANACAACTCTCATCGAACCTTGGTTAGTTGGTGATACGATAGGAACATTTCGGNTTTTTGAGGATAATCTNCAGGAAATCAGNGATATTACTCGAGCGAGAGGTGGTATCGCGAGTCTGATTAAGAGACTAGGGATTAATAATAAATTCTCTGTTCAATANAAATATCAGGAACTCCGTCAGAGNAAAAGAGANCTGGGGACAACAGTGAGCAGTTTNGGATTATCCTTTCATCGTGANAATCGCAATCATCTTTTCAACCCACGAAATGGNCAATTAAATGAATTCATGATTGAATATGCTGGTGGNCTGTTGTCAGGAGCAACAAGCTTTATCAAAGTTACAACCGATCATCGNTTTTATGGAGATGTTGCCGATGTNATTTTTGCTAACGCGATTCGGCTCGGTTTTGAAAAAGGGCTTCGAAATCAGGTAAGNTTGCCTTCTTTTGAACGNTTTCGTATTGGAGGAGCCACCACGGTTCGGGGTTATGACGAAATGTCCTTAGGGCCTTTGGATGAATTTGGTAATCATCGAGGCGATGTGATGTTTGTCTTTAATACGGAACTTCGTTTCCCCATATACAAACTAGTTGGTGCTGCGATATTTTTTGATTTGGGTAATGTATGGGACGAACCAAGAACCCTCAATGGTCTGATTAAGGATATTCGTGTGAATCAACCTTGGTCAGCACTTGGTTTTGGTTTACGAATAGACACTGCACTGGGGCCTGCACGTTTAGATTATGGAATTCCAATTGATCAAAATGTAGATGGTAAATTGCATCTTGCACTTGGGCATGCTTTTTGAGNGGATTCATTCAGTTTTNGNAATGGATATTTGCAATTAACTGGTAGATAGCCCGTTATNCTGANGNCATGTATCTTGGATCAAGATATNATGGGTAGTGCATCATATTAAGCGTGCAACATTTGTTTGGAGGAATNTTGNACGCANTTTATTTCGTTCACATGNTNNAGGNAAAGTTCTTTGAGCTGGATTGGGNATTGAATATCTCTGTTTNGGGAGAAAAATCTTGACAAAGTTTTTTCNCTATATGTATAATTNTAGCTTGTCNGTATTATAGGCTGGCGTAGCTCAATCGGTAGAGCAAGTGATTTGTAATCACTAGGTTGGAGGTTCAAGTCCTCTCGTCAGCTCCAGTGCGTCGGATGGGGAGATAGCGAAGCTGGCCAAACGCGGCAGACTGTAAATCTGTTCCCTCAGGGTTCGGCGGTTCGAATCCGTCTCTCCCCACCATTTTTTGCGGGAGTAGCTCATTTGGTAGAGCCTCTGCCTTCCAAGCAGATGGTAGCGGGTTCGAGCCCCGTCTCCCGCTTTGAGTTTGAGATGCCGACGTAGCTCAGTAGGTAGAGCACATCATTGGTAATGATGAGGTCACCGGTTCAATCCCGGTCGTCGGCTTTGTATTTGAGTTGTTTTTGTAAGACCATATTTATTCTAAACCTATGTTATAGGCCATTAGCTCAGGCTGGCTAGAGCGTCGGTCTCCAAAACCGAAAGTCGGGGGTTCGAATCCCTCATGGCCTGCCTTATTATCGTTTCAAGTNTGGTGCGTATGATAGCTCGTATTAAAAAGTATGTCAGAGAGATTTTNCTGGAATGGGAGAAGGTTTCTAAGCCGGATTGGAAGCAGGTTAAAGCGAATACGCTTGTTGTTATTATAGCAACCTTAATTCTGGGAATTTANATTGCGTTAATTGATGGAAATGAGGATTNTCCNGTATGGNNAACCTCAGATATTATTTTTGGACCAGGCTTGATACTTTTATTTGTTCTATTGATAGNNCCTCTCTCGTGGTTTNCTAGGAGNTTCACATCGAGATGGGAAATTCTAATTCCGGTTTCGCTCGCTCCGTTATTGATTACGTTGGTCCTTCACTACATCGTTATGCCAAGTGACCCTGTGTCTGGTTTCGGTATTGCTTGGCTTCGCGAACTGTTTATGAAGTAAGAGGATTATCCTAAATGATTGATACTACGATTGATACTACGATTGATACTACGACGGGTTTTTGGTATATTATCCATATTTATTCTGGACACGAGAAAAAAGTAGAAATCAATCTCCAGAAACGTGTTCAGGCGATGAGGCTTGATAAGCAAATTCTGGAGGTTATCGTTCCTATCAAAGAAGTTGCTGAGGTCAAGAACGGTAAACGTCGCGTCGTAGAGCGTCCTTCTTATCCAGGTTATATCCTTATAAAGACATCTGATGAATTGAAGGGCAATTCTGAAAACCCAGATGTGCTGCGAAGTTGGCAATTGGTTAGAGAGACACCGAGTGTCATGGGGTTCATTGGATCTTCGTCGAATCCCGTACCTCTTAATGAAGAAGAAGTTAATCAGGTTTTAAATCTGTCATCAGGCGGTGAGAAACCGGAACCTATCCTCGAGGTTGATTTTGTCTCAGGCGACCAAGTTAGGGTCATTGAAGGGCCTTTCAAGGGGTTTCCCGCGGAAGTCAACGAAGTGGATAGAGAGCGACAACGTTTACACTTAACAATTTCGATTTTTGGGCGCTCTACACCAATAGATCTCGAGTTCCTAGAAGTCGAAAAAATATAGATTTAAATTATCAAATAAAACGAAAGATTCGTAAAAATGGCAAAAGCAGTTGCTGGAAGGGTTAAACTTCAGTTAGTTTCTGGGCAAGCAACACCGAATCCTCCTGTTGGTCCTAGCTTGGCTCCGTACATGATTAACATTCCTGAGTTTATTAAAGCTTTCAATGGTAAAACTCAAGATCAGATGGGGCTTGTGGTTACGACTGTCATAACGTGTTTTGAAGATCGTTCCTATGAATTTGAAGTTAAATCGCCGCCTGCTTCTGTCCTATTGAAGCAAGCCGCGCAGCTAGCCAAGGCTTCTGGGCAACCGAACCGGGAGAAAGTTGCTACTATTAATAGCGAACAGGTTAAGGAAATTGCTCAAATTAAATTGCCTGACCTAAATACGAACGATATTGAATCGGCAATGCGCATGGTTGCTGGTACCGCGCGTAGCATGGGTATTGTTGTACAGTAAAGGAGTTTTATTTTGGCGAGAACGAAAAGGTATCAAAAAGCTTTTGAACTTGTTGATCAAGCTAAGCGATATGAGCTTGATGAAGGAATTTTATTACTTAAAAAGACAGCTGGTGCGAAGTTCGATGAAACGGTTGACTTAGCTACACGGTTAGGGTTGGATTCAAAGCAAGCGGATCAGAATATTCGGGGTACGGTTGCTCTTCCACATGGTACTGGAAAGCAGGTACGTGTGGTTGTTTTTGCCGAGGGATCAGCTGCGCAGGAAGCTGAAGAGGCTGGTGCGGACTTTGTTGGGGTAGATGAGCTGGTTGAAAAAATCACTGGTGGTTGGTTTGAATTTGATTCAGCTATTGCTCATCCAAGTTTGGTAAGAGAAATTATGCCGAAGTTAGGAAGAATTCTTGGGCCTCGTGGGCTTATGCCGAATGCAAAATCCGGTACTGTTACGGAACAGGTTGGTGATGCTGTCCGCGATGTAAAAGCAGGACAAATTGAATATCGTCTTGAAAAGGAATCAGGTATTGTTCACGTATTGGTTGGCAAGATCTCGTTTGATGACAATCAGATTAAGGATAATGTAAATGAGGTTATGTCTGCTTTAATCAAAGCTCGACCAGCTACAGCAAAAGGACGATATGTTAAGAGCGTAGCTATTTCATCCACGATGGGTGTTGGTATTCGCTTAGAGCCCTCGCAGTTTGTTGTAAGTGAAATTAGGTAACGAAATAAAAGAAAAATAAAAAAACTGAATATATTCTCAGGCCAGTCGTAGATAGCAGGTGCGTTTGCTTAAATTTTATTGCCTGCCGAGATGGGTTTGGTTCCGTATAACGTATGATATCGGAATTTTGCCTCCTACTGATTGGAGGCTTTTTTATTGTGTAGTTGGAAGAGGAGACTATATGCCGAATCAGAAAAATATTGATCAGGTTAAATTAATTCAAGAACAGTTTGAAAACAACGAAGTTGTGATACTGACGGAGTTCCAAGGGCTAAATGTTTCTGAAATTGGAGAATTGCGTGAAAAGCTTCGTCAAGCGGATGTTCGCTACAAAGTCTTCAAAAATAGGTTGATTGCTGTAGCCGCAGGTGATTTAGGAATCGAGGGGTTGGAACCCTACTTGTATGGAACAACCGCAGTAGCTATGGCTGATGATCCTGCGACTATAGCGAAAGTGTTACTAGATTTTGGTGAAGAACATGAGGATCTGAAGNTTAAAGGAGGAATTCTTAATAATCAAGTAATTGATGCNGAAATGACNGCATCTTTGGTGAATATGCCATCTAAAAGCCAACTATTAGCACAGGTTGTTAGTGGATTGAATGCACCAATATATGGTTTGGTATATGTCTTAAAAGCAGGTAATCCAGTATCGGGGCTTGCGAATGTGCTAAGTGGAACAATTCGACAGTTTTCGAACGTAATTCAGGCAATTGCAGATTTACAGGAAAACCCGGAAGNNACTTAAAACGGTTCGTTTTGTTTTAGGGTTTCTATTTATTAATATTATAATTAATGAGGAGAATAGAAAATGGCTGATATTGAAAAGCTCATCGACGAGGTTAGCAATATGACAGTATTAGAACTCTCGGAGTTAGTGAAGGCTCTCGAAGAGAAATTTGATGTTAGTGCGGCCGCTCCGGTAATGGCTGCAGGTATGATGCCGGCAGCTGCAGCTGGNGGGGAAGCCGAAGAAGCTGTTGTTGAGGAGCAGACTGCGTTTGATGTTCAGCTTAAAGAGATNGGTGATCAGAAGATCAAGGTAATCAAGGAAGTGCGTGCTATTACTGGACTTGGTCTTAAAGAAGCCAAAGCTGCGGTCGAAGAAGCTCCTACTATTGTGAAGGAAGGCGTTAGCCAAGAAGAGGCCGACGAAGTAAAAGAAAAACTTGAAGCTGTTGGTGCGGTTGTCGAAATCCTGTAGACTAACTAGACGGATTGGATTAGTGCTGGAAGCCGCATTGGCTTCCAGCACTTTTTTTATGCCTCGAGTTTATCAACATTATGGATGTAAGCTGTTAGTTTGGTTTTCGCTCCTAGGTTCAAATGGNTAAATTGAGAAATTGATGTTGGGACGACTGCCGTAAATCCAGAATTAATCGCGGGTGAACGGAGTCTATCAAGATGGGTTGTACAGGTTAGGTTTTCTTTNAAGTCTCATCTTTGATATAGAATTTCGTATTAACTATCACTTATGTTTTNACATTAATTGCTTTGATGGCCAATGATTGCCTTGCTGGTGTTGGTGAAGTCGTTGCTTAGTCAACCAAAGAAGCAGTTGNTTTTTCCATCCTTGACTGGTGACAGCTGGGTGTATTAGNAAGAAATGAATTGCTTGCTCNAGTTGAATTCGGATACTCTAGTCCATAATAGAATCAGGGGAATGAAGCCTTGTATAACTTCAGGGTGGNTCAATGANACGGATGGTTTCTTCTCTGAATTGGAATAACATGCAACAGATCAGAGTAAGAATCCTGATGGTAATTAATTCACGATCTAGAGGGTTTTGTTAAATACAAATCTGGATNGAATAAACGTTAGCCAATAAAAGCTATTCATAGCAGGTGTATTGTTATATACTAANCNTATGTTTTATATAATAGTAAAGAATATCGTGATGGTAAAACTTNATGAGAAAATCNAAGTTTNTCTTAATTAGTTTTTCGTTTATATTGTTTGTTATTTTGAGTGATTCGTTTGCACAGGAGACCATTAGGGTTCGCGGTGGAATCTGGATAGATTGGGCTGATTCAAAGGGGCGANTTTGGCATTCTGGTCATAGAGCAGAACAGGANTGGGGAGGATATGTTGGAAAAGTNAGGCCTGGAATAGTCGTGTCGAATCCTGCTAATGGTGATGTCCTTAAGGCTGAATCGAAGAAGTTGGTTAGAGAGTCAGGTTATGACTTGGAAATATTCTCCNGAGGCGGTAATTCTGCCGATCCAGAAGGAATAAAATATAGTTTGAAGACAGGTAATGGCCGATTCGATTTTAATTATCTCAGCGCAGAGCATTGGGATCCAGGTAGATGCTGCGACTTAGTTGTCGAGAATAAGATCGTGAAGCACTTCCCTGGACCGAAAGAAGCTGAAGCCGTTATCCTGACCTTTGAGAACATTAAGGTCACCGGTGGAACCATGGAAATTCATATTAAAAAAAGCGAAAAATGCAAAATGAGAAACCCTATCTTTATGGGAATAGAAGTGTATCCTTCAGGTACAAACCCACGTCAGGTAGATGCTCGAAAAAAATTGGCTGCCACATGGAGCCGAATTAAGTATCATCGTTGAGATTCCTCACTCGTCGTTATACTTCAGGTCGTTCACGTTGTTGGATTTTATTTTTGGAGGGAGTGGAGCTATGTTCTTTAAAGAGTTGGGTGGGTTCTAGTAGCGTTCAGGTTTTGGAGGATTCTTGGATCTGTTTGTTCCGACGTTGGATCAATAGATGCTAACTTCAGCGAAAGGATCTTAACTCAGCATTTTTGTTCAGGGAAAAACGACTGATGAATGATTATAATCGTTACTTGTTTGATCTCAATGGCTATCTGTTGGTTGAAAATNTACTNACCTTGGAGCAGGTTTGTCAGATGAACAAAGCTATTGATCAACATTGGGATCGNATTCATATTCGGACTCCTGAACAAGCTCTGGATGGCAGCTTAAAAGAACAAGGCGGCCGAGCCTCAGAAGCCTTGAAAGGCACTCATNGGCGAGGTGATTTCGGTGGTTTTCTATTTTGGGATCAACCTTGGTGCCAACCTTTCTTGGATATTATTGCCTTACCCTTTGTTATTCAAACCATGTTGGCCATTATTGGTCCTCGT
This sequence comes from Candidatus Poribacteria bacterium, assembly GCA_002697225.1. The sequence continues at coordinate 2,709 of NZUQ01000007.1, read as the reverse complement.
TTTCGCTTAGCAGGTACTGCTGGTTTAAGTATGACGAAAGGAAGTGAGGGCTTTATTCTACACGGTGGAGGAACACCGGAACTTGAACACATGCGTGAGGTTTTCTTCCATTGTTTTGAAAACGGTCGGATGAAAAATGGTTTGGTATCGGTTAGTTATGCGCTCAGTGACGTTGGTCCAGANGATGGTGGCTTTGTTTGTATTCCAGGCAGTCACAAAGCCAATTATCTGTGTCCAATAGAAGTTCGTCGTCTTGAAGTGGATTTAGGTTGNGTTGTGCATATTCCTATGNAGTCTGGTGATGCTGTGATTTTTACTGAGGCATTAACTCATGGGACTCAACCCTGGAAAGCCGCCTCCGAACGCCGTCTCCTACGCTATCTTTATGCTCCAGCTCTTCATGTGCACGGTGGGGCTGGGAAATTTTCCGAAATTGAGGGACAATTAACCCCGTTGCAACGGGCTATGGTGCAGCCACCTTATCACTCTGGCAATGATGACATTGCTGCCTTGTTGGAAGCTGATCAGAATCCATAGAGCAAAACTTGAACGTCAATAATCAGCATACTAAAACTTGAGCATATTTGTCTGATTTGGGTTCTAATAGGCTAACGGTTGTACTACCTCAATCGTTATTTTTGCCAGCGAAGTCGGTAATTTAAGTTGCTGGTTTCTAATTCATCTCTAATTTCATCCGGAATTTTACAGGCATATACCTGTGAAAGCCCAGTTTGATTTGAGCGGGACACTACCATATTGTTATCCCAATTGAACGATGGGTGAAGGTGTGGTATATCTGCTAGGCTTAACGTGAATCGAAATTAATCCCTGATCAGGCCAATTCTCCCATTCCGGCTAGAGGCTGAATGTCAGAAGTAAGGCCGTTACAGATCGTGGTGTTCTTCGTGTCATCTACTCCTGCTGTCGCGATAGCGTGGCCGGGAGGTAACTAAACAACGCCCGTTTCTAGGTCCCTTATCTTAATACGTTCCCAACCGTAAGATTTTCCCCGAAATCCTGTGTTGACCATCATTTCTCTTATAATTAAGATTGGTTCTTGTTGGTAGTGGCAATCTTAATTTCATTGTAATTGATAGAAGTACATCTTTAGCTGTTTGTTTGTTGTGGGGCAACGTGAGACTAACAGAGAAAGTCTAAATTGTCAATGGATCGTATGTTTGATGATATACATTTTTTCGTTGACTCGATAGATACGATTATGCAAGCTTCGGATACAACTGAAGGGGGTTATAATGTCTGTGGAATCTTCGCTTTCACAGCGAGGCCGATTTAATTATCGTGCCTGTTTTTTTAATTTTTTCGGTTTTCTGGTTGGTTATAGTTTTTTCTCACCGTTGACCGTCATTCCGCTTTTTGTGAAGCATTTATCAGAAAATACTTTCTGGGTAGGCTTGATTTCAGCTATTAGTAGCATTGGATTCTTTTTGCCTCAACTGATTGCGGCTAGTTGGATTCAAGGTATGCCTTTCAAACGGCAATACTTCTGTTTCGTCGGCATCATTGAGCGGATTCCTATCTTGCTGATGGCGCTGTCGATTTTCATTTTCGGGCAGAGTAACCCTCTGATTTTGCTAGTTGCCACGGTTGTCATTTTTGGTGTCCACACTTTGGCAATGGGATGTAACAGCCCAGCCTATTTTGATATCGTTTCCAAAATTGTTCCGACGACGGTGCGTGGTAGAATGTATGGATTGGCAGGTGCACTTGGTGGGTTGTTCAGTATTCTGGGCGCTGAACTCGCTCGGTTATATATTAAAAGCTTTGTTTTTCCTTTCAATTTTTCTCTTTGTTTTGCTACTGGTTTCAGTGTCCTGTTACTGACACTAATTCCCATGTTTTTTATCTATGAACCTCCTTCTCCTTCAAATCAAACAACAAACTTAAGCCAATATTTTGAGGAGACGTGGGTCGTCTTTCGCACAGATCACAATTTTCGGACTTTCATCTGCAGCCAAGCCTGTATTTCGGCATTTGCTGTGGTTGTTAGTTTTTTTACTGCTTATGGTCGAGATAAGATTGGTGGTTCTATATCGAAGTTAGCTCGGTTAAACACTGTCTTTGCTGCTGGGGCAACTGTAGGTAATCTATTTTGGGGGTACGTTGCAGATAAACGCGGAATTCGTTATATGTTGCTAATTTGTGTGGGACTCACTATCATCGCAACTTTGCTGGTAATGCAGATTACTTCGATTAGTTTTCTTTATATCTCTTGTATGCTGATTAGTTTTGCTACTTGTTGTTTTGATATCCAAAGTTTCAATTTTACTTTAGAGTTCGCCAATACCGATAAGATGCCAACTTATACAGCATTAAGAGCCTCTGTCATCGCCCCCTTTCGTTCTATGCTGTTGCTGATATCCGGGCTATTTATCGATTGGATTGGGTATCGAATTGTTTTTACCTTTTGTATTATATTATTATTCATTGCTGGATTATTGCTATGGCAGGTTAAAGACCCACGTCATACAATTTAATTTTGTGCTTGGGTGCTCTACGTAAATCAAACGTTAATTTATGATGAATCAATTGTCTATGAAGAGAAAGCGGGTGAGGATTTCGCATTTAGTAAACGTGTTTTAGATTGTTTGAAAATCCAGGCTAAATTGTCCTGAAGGCATGATTCTAGAATGCAAAAAATAGTGTTGAGGGAATCCTATTTGGAAATTGATTGATTATCCAGTAATTGAG
>NZUQ01000006.1 GCA_002697225.1 Candidatus Poribacteria bacterium | reverse complement strand
AGCATCAAAGAGATGGTTCTGTCTGAACGGGATTGCTCGGAAATCTTAATCCAGATTGCGGCGGTACAGTCTGCCTTACAGAAAACTGGAAAAGTTATTCTGGAAGAACATCTGGAACACTGCATCGTTGAGGCAATCCGAGAACATGATCAGAAAGAGCCACTCGATAAATTCAAAGATGCTTTGGCCAAGTTTATTCGCTAAACATAATTGAAAAGGTTAAAGAAAAATGCATGAAGGCGGACATGGAATTTTAGACGGAGTCAAGAAAAAGCACCACGACCACGACCACGACCATGACCATGACCACGACCATGTGTCAAGCGCTACCACTAAGGTTTCAGCTGCCATCATAACAGCAGCTATCATTGTTGCTTTTATTCTGTGGAAATGGTTCCTCCCATCCAATTAAGCAAGGAAAAACATATTAATGCATGAAGGTGACCACGGCGTCTTGACAAACCCAGATTCCACTAACACAAACAGAATGGGGCGGTACAGAAGATTCTTCTTTCCTACCAGTTTACTGTTCCTTATTATTCTGTCAGCTATCCAAGGAATATCAGGCCTGTTAGATCACTTTGATCTTGCAATCATCCCCATGTTATTAGGTGGTGGTTTTATTACCTATACCACTTTGGTATCGACCATCGAAAAGAAGCAGATTACGGCGGGACTTTTGGTCGTCATTGCCTTGTTTGCTTCAGCCATTGCAGGAGAGTACCTGGCAGCTTCCATCGCCGCTTTTATCATGATCAGTGGCGAATTTTTGGAAGATTTAACTTTGGCCAAGACTCGGAATGCAGTTCAGGAACTGATTGAGCTGGTGCCCGACGAAGCGTGGATTTCNCAANACNATCNCTGGATTANCGTCCCAATTTCCCAGATTCGTGTGGACGACTTAATNCTAGTTAAACCGGGAGANAGAGTTCCAATAGATGGNCAGATTGTCAAAGGCGATGCGGCAATCAATGAATCTGCCTTAAACGGTGAATCTATGCCGGTAGACAAAACGGTAGAAGACATGGTATTTGCTGGGACGATCAATGAAATGGGCGCAATTGAAGTTAAGGTTACCAAAATTGGTGATGAGACTGCTATTGGTAGAATCATTGATGTCGTCTATCAAGCTCAGAAAAATAAGGGACGCACTCAGAGAGTCGCTGATCGATTCGCACAATATTTCACACCTTTGATTTTAGCTGTAGCTACGATTATCTTTTTTGTAACCTTAGCAGTTCATCAAAATTTCGATCAGCTAGGAGCGTTTGCTACAGGGTTATCAGCAGTTGGCTTCATTCCTGAAACCAATCCTGAAGTTCTTCGAAAGATTGCGGTCATTAATGTTACTGCAGTTCTCCTAATTGCCTGTCCATGTGCACTAGTTTTGGCGACACCGACAGCAGTTATAGCTAGCGTCGGCAATGCTGCTAAAAAGGGAGTACTCATCAAAGGAGGTATCACGGTCGAAACAGCGGGTCAAATTGACACAATATGTTTTGATAAAACAGGCACTCTGACCTGTGGGAAACCGCAAGTCGTCGCTTTCGAATCTTTCGGTATAGAACCAGAACAAAAAGTACTACAATTGGCGCTAACAGCTGAGATTCAATCTGAACATCCAGTAGCTAGAGCTCTCATCAATTATGCCCAAAATCAAGGTGTCCAACCAGAACCCATCAATCAATTTGAACAAGTATTCGGTATTGGTGTCAAAGCAACACTGGATCCAGATCAGGAGGTTTGGGTGGGTAATAGGAAGATCTTAGAACAAAATTGGATTACTCCAAATCCATTGGCTAACAAATTCCTTAAGCAACAAGAATCTGAAGGTAATACCGCTTTACTTGTTGTGCTCAATGGTCAAATATTAGGTGGAATTGCNGTAGCTGACACAGTAAAACCAGATGCTAATCAAACAATCAGGAAACTNTATCAAACTGGAATTAAAAACATTATAATGCTGACNGGNGANAATGAAACCAGCGCTCAAGCCATTGCCAAACAGATCGGTATCAANACGGTCAAAGCGGAATTNNTGCCGGAGGAAAAGCTAGAAGTCATTCGNCAGATTCAGTCAGAAAACCGGATTGTTGCCATGGTTGGAGATGGTATCAATGATGCACCTGCTCTTATGCTATCGGATGTTGGTATCGCTATGGGAGCCGCTGGCACCGATGTTGCTATTGAATCAGCTGATATTGTGTTAATGAATGATAACTTAGAATTAATGCATAACATCCTCAGTTTAAGCAGAAGGGCACTTAGTATCATTAGACAAAACATCCTTGGATTTGCAGTTGGAATGAATGTAATCGGTATCCTGTTAGCGGGTAGTGGTATACTTTCGCCAATTATGGCTGCTGTTGTGCATAATGTTTCTTCTGCCTTTGTCGTCTTAAACTCCGCACGCCTCTTGCGTTTTGGGGAAATCAAGCATCGTCACTGATAATCTACTCCAACAAGCTGCCCACATTCTAAGCAATCTTATCCAAATCCCTACGGTAGCGGGTACAGATACAGAGAGCCAAGCAGCAACTTACCTTCTCGGCTGTGCTAATGAAGCTGGACTCAACAGCCGAGTCATCGAGCCGCAACCAGGCAAAGGATCGTTCATCGCCCATATCCCTGGAAAATCGGAAGAATGTCTGTTGCTTCTCTCCCACCTTGATGTTGCAACCGTTGACCAACCATATAATTGGAAATACCCCCCGTTTAGCGGCACAATTGCCAATGAAACTGTCTGGGGACGAGGTGCGATTGATTGCAAAGGGCTTGTCGTTGTATGGCTGATAATACTTAATCTACTAAATACCCTAAAAAGACCACTTCAACGAAGCGTAATGATGATTGCCGCGGCTGACGAAGAGGCAGGTGGGAATTGGGGAACAAAATGGTTGTTAGAGAATATCCCTGAATGTCAAAAAATCCGGTGTGTATTAAACGAAGGCGGTGGATACCCATTAGTATTTCGGCATCAAAATTTTATCACTTGTCAAACTGGCGAAAAAGGGAGGATATTGCTTCGGGCAAACGATCCACCCCCAGACTCACCTCTACCCTCAAATTCTAAATTCAAGGCACCTCTCACACCTTCAACCAAGCGAATGCTTGAGAAGATGCTGCCCAAACCGATCTCAAAACGCTTTCTATCTTCTGGAATTTCCAGGCTCTATTTGCGGTATCTTCAAAAAGGAGCACCATATTCTCTTGATCCCGATCAGTTGTTCCAGCATGAAGTCAATTTTGAGTTGCATGATCAAAGTGTCGATTTAAAAATTCGTACTATGCCTGGAACTGATAGCAAGGGGCTAATAAAGGCTATTATTGACGATTATGATTTAGATCAACTTCAGTGGACTGAAATCTCAAGAATGGATGCGACCGAGTCCCCACTTGACAATCAATTGTATAATTATATCCAAATATCACTAAATAAATTTTTGCCGAACTACCAAATTATCCCGCATATTACACCAGGGTATTCTGATAGCCGATTCCTGCGTCGAAGAGGTATTCCCGCCTACGGGTTTTTCCCTCTGTTGCCAGATGCACCATTAACTTCCCAACATGGTGATAATGAGTTTTTGTCATTTGCTACACTTCGACAGGCNATTGAAATATTGTTTGATATCGTATCTCAATTTTGCCTATAGGTACGTTTGTAAATGACGTACCACCTCAATCAGAGTTTATCGGATAATTCAACCTTATGAGCTTAAGACCATCGATCTGTGCAGAGAAATTAGCCCCTTCCCCCACACTAGAAATTAAATCTATCGCGGACGCACTCAAAAAAGAAGGGAAAACAGTCTATGACTTTGGCGTCGGTGAGATGAATCCGGAAATTAAACTGCCCTCTATCCTAAAAACGGCAATGGCTGAAGCCGTAATGTGTGATGCCACCCACTACTCACCGGCCGCTGGCGATCCAGAGTTGCTGTCGGCAATAAGTATCGATCTTCAACGTTTTAATTTGACTTATCCCCCTTCTCAGATTGTGGTTTGTCCGGGCCCCAAAGATGCCTTTTTTAAAGTCTGTCTGACCATCATGAGGCACTCTTCACCTCGTAATCGGCTCGTTGCGTTTGCACCGGTTTACGAATCCTATCAAAATATACCTGTACTGCTGACGGGGCAACCGCCAATTCTTTTACCAACAGATCACCATTTCTTGCCAAATCCCAAACAGTTGGAAGATCTATTGAGACGAGACCAAACCATTGCTTTGATCGTCCTGAATTCGCCCAACAATCCATCTGGAGCTGTATACCCACTCGGTCTTATTCAAGAAATGGCAGGTATCATAGGCCAGTACCCAGAAGTCGGTATCATCTCAGACGAGGTTTATCGAACTATTCTGTATGACGATCATCAACATGAAAGTATCGCCGCTTATTTACCCGACCAAACTTTCGTTTTAGGAGGCATGTCAAAAGAAATCTCAGGAACAGGACTCCGGTTAGGATTCGTCGCTGGACCAGAAACCATATTACAAACCATAGCAATAGTTGAAGGAAATGTCTCTTCCTGCGTCAATTTACCAACGCAAAAGGGGTACGCCCACTTTTTACAACAGGATACTAACCTACAATTACGATACGAGATTCGCGATCAACTCCGACAGCGGCGGGATTTACTGTTACAACGTTTCCGCCAACTGATTGACCAAGCCACTTGGGACCCTCCCTCGGGTGCATACTACTTTTTTCCTGACATGTATGCCTATTTGGGAAAAAAAACGCCGATGGGGACTATTATTCAAAACGATCAAGACTTAACTCTTTACTTGCTAAACTCGGCCAATGTTGTTACAATCCCAGGCAGCAAGTTTGATTGCCCAGGACATCTTCGCCTAGCTTATGCGGTTAATCCATCAACCATTGAAATTGGTATTCAACACTTGGCGGAAGCTTTAAATTGTCTACAGTAACAATCAGGTAGGTTGAAAATAAAAGTTCTGTCACCCAGAATACCGCAATCTTAGGCTAGGTTCATCATTGATGCTTATCTGCTTGAGGNTATGCCAAAATTTGCGGAGTCGTGCGACAGCGTATATAGTTGCTAGTGTTGTTCGCAGTTTTTGATTTTGATTTACGCACGCAACTGTTTTAAGAGGATTNCTCCNNCTTTACAGACATCGANCAATACTACCTAAACCAAGTATNCAAAAAGATCATTAACCCAACNAGTTTTTCCCNAAATNAGGNNAGGGCATAGTAATGAAATTCCAAAGANGTGNTTACTCNATTCTGTTTCTATTCCTACTTNACNGTTTTCTGATGAAATCAGATGCTGCTCAAAAGATAGCAGTAGTCGATTTCGCTGATCAATGGACTCAAGTTGATGCCTTACGACAAACGCTGGATGAATTCAAGGTTCAATACGATGATCTAACCAAAGATATAGAGAATGGGAAACTTAAATTTGAAGTTGAACATAAACTGTTCTTTATTGGCAGCATGACAACCAATNATCCTAAATTGCACCAAAGCCTTGACGACAATGCCCAAGAGATANAAGACTTCGTTAAAAATGGAGGTATTGTGATTGAACCAACCCAAGCGGATCAAAACGAAGCCAACGTGGATTGGTTGCCAAACGGNCTACAATGTATCCGCAGCGACCGGGACTCGAAGGATTTCAAAATTCTGAAAGCCGATCACTCACTTTTTGCTGCCCCAAACAAAATGGGAAAAAAAGAGTTCCAAGGATGGGGACATCAAGGATGGCCAACAGTTTGGGAAGTTATTGCTAGTCAGAAGGGCTTTGACATCATCATGGAAAGCATCGGAAATCCCGTCATCATGGAAGCAGATTTTGGCAAAGGTAAATTTGTCATGATGTCGCTGGCACCAGACAAGTACCATATTAAAGGCAATGATGAAAATACTAAGAAAATGGCAGGTAAGTTTATGGAGAACATTCTTGAAGCCTATAAGCCAAAAGCAGTCGATGTAACAAGCAAACTCGCCTCGAGATGGGCAGAACTAAAGTCACACTCAGTTCTACATTGAAGCCTGCAATGTAATCTAATTCCACTCTAGCAACACGCCAGTGTAAGTATCTGGAGTATTAAGCAACCCATCATAGGCGTCCTTAATTTGTTCGGGTTTTAAATGGTGCGAAATGAGAGGTTCAATTGTAAGTTTATCCCTGGCAATCCAATCGAATATCATCTGCTGTTTGCTGAATTGGGAGACATGATTTCCCGCTTCTGTGTACATTGGAAGACACCATTCTAAAGCACCTCGGATTGTGATCCACCGGAGGTGGACATCCGACAACAATTCTGTTAAGTCTCCATCAACTGAGACTCGCGGTGTTCCCAGCAAGACGACTTGGCCATAGTTCGCAGTGGCTTTCAAAGCCTCTAAGATGACTTGGCTATGTCCAACGGCATCAACCGTGATCTGTCCCATTTCCCCATTCGTGATTTCTTTAATTTGCTCTTGGACTTCTACAGAAACTCCGCCTACCGTATAAGGAATATTGCACTGTCTGGCGATTTTACGCCGCGCCTCAACGGGATCAACACCGATTACACGGCATCCTCGAATATGAAATGCTTGTGAGGCCAGATTCCCCACCATACCAAGGCCAAAAACAACCACCCACGGACTAGATTCAATTTCACTCACAATTATACTGGTGGCGGCGACGCCTGCCATTCTTGATGCCGCGGCGATAGCTGGATTTATACTAGCTGGTACAGACGCCACTAATCGATCAGCATTGTATCGAATGGCAGAAGCATGATTCCCATAAGTAAAAACGCGTTCACCCGCTTTCACCCGAGCCACTCTTTCTCCAACATCCTTGACAATACCGACGTTAGCATAACCTGATTTCCACGGATATGCGCACCATGCACCTGGCTGAAATACTTTTGGCTCTTTGCCTGAATAGTTAGCTAATTCCGTTCCAGTACTGATATATGTGTATTCAGTCTCAATTAATATCTCGTTTGGACCTAGTCTTTTTTCATCCAATTCAGTAGTTTGCAATTCAACTTCGTGTTGCCCTACTATCACAACCTGTTTTATTTTCATAAATTACCTCTATTAGTAGGAGTTCTATAGACCCAAACATCTCCAATAGGGTTGACTACGTGAATTAGGTATAACAGCTAGTCTGAACTTGGTCTTTAGTGAGTCCATTCTCCATCGATAAAGCGCCAAATACCAAGAGGATTCTCGTCTTGCAGTTCTACAGGTAAATGGTTGGAACTAACATTGTCAAAACACTGCAACTGGGAAAAACGGGTAATGGCTGCGGGAATGCCGACTGAGGTAAAACTAGGATGGCCTGTCGCCGGGAAGGGACCTCCATGGTTCATTGCGGAACTAACTGCCACACCTGTTGGCATCTTATCATTAATTAGCCGACCAACTTTGCGACGCAAAATGGAAGCAACTCGCCCATAAGCGATATCATCTGTCCCATCGCTGGCTGAATAGATAGTCCCCGTTAAGTTGCCTTCCAACAATCTTAAAACCTGATGAGCTTGATCCAAATCGTCTGCCAAAACCAAAAGACTTTCATTACCAAATATTTCCTTCTGTAAGTTTTCAGCCTGAGACAAAAACTGTGCCCCTGTCACCTGCAAAAGCGTATTTTGGTGACAAAATCCAGTCCCTCCGCCAGATCTACCACCTACTATCAACTCCGCCCCAGCATCTTGCAAGGTCTGAACACCTGCGACCATCCCTTTTTCCACACTTTCTCCTAAAAGGGTTCCAACAGGCGCATCTCTAAACTTCTGGCTGACACTTTGAATAAATAAATCTGTGCCCGTATCCTTTTGAAGAATCATCAAACCGGGGTTAGTGCAAAACTGCCCTGTGCCAAGCAGACAAGAGCTAACAAATTCTTCCGCGATNTCAGCCCCTCGTTCTTGTAAAGCCCCCGGCAAAATCACAACAGGGTTAACACTACTGAGTTCCAGATAGATCGGCTTACCTGCCCGATCAGCNGCGTTTTTGAGGACTAAACCAGCAACACGAGATCCNGTATAACCAGTTGCCCCAACCAGTGGATGAGACACAAGTCGTTCTCCTACATCGTGATGAGTACGGTAGATCAACTGTACCATGCTATTTGGCAANCCTAAATTTTTTACCGCTTCTAAAGCCTCTTCTGCAAATAAACGAGTAGTTCCGGGATGTGAAGAATTAGCTTTAGCAATCACTGGATTCCCCGCCGCAACAGCGGCGGCGAAATCTCCACCGGATATGCTACCAAACGCAAACGGGAAGTTGTTGGGACCGAAAACCACAACCCCTCCCTCAAGAGCTGCATACATTGACCTAATATTTGTTTGCGTATCAATAGTTGGAGACATCCAAGATCGATTCCGCACAGCATTGGCAGCTAGCCGTAATTGGTTTATTGTTCGTGGTAATTCGATACCACCAAGGCGAGTTTCCTTCGGATAGGCAGTTTCGAGATGGGCCATGTCGACTAAGTCAGACCGACGCGCTTCAATTCGGTCGGCGTAGCATTCCAAGAAATCTGCAATTGTAGTTGGGTCAAAATTGAGCAAATCATCTGATGCTTCTGCAGCACATTCAATGGCTGTTTCCACATCCTTAATTGAGCTAACCGGATAGATCTCATTGGTTGGTTCTTTTGTCAGCGGATTTACTGGTGCAAATGTGCTCACGGAATCCGATTCTGTCCAAGCACCATCGATCAGAACTGGTTGTATACTAGATGTTGACATATCTATAACTCCTTGGTATTCTCTGCGTTTTTCTTGAGGATAAACTTATCTGTTATATAATCACCCAGATTTCTTATCAAGAATATTTATCTGTTCGTCATGTCGATTAGAAGATTAAGCTTTTCTAGTGCTTTTCCAGAATCAATTGCATTGGCAGCGATTCCCAAACCACTTTGTATATTTGAAGCCTTTCCACCAACAACGATAGCTGCTGCTGCGTTGATTAGAGTGATATCACGCTTTGGCCCTTTTTCTCCTTTGAGGACATGATGCGTGATTTCTGCATTTGTTTCAGGAGTACTACCAACAAGATCAGATGGATCTGCATTTGTTATGCCGAACTCAATGGGATCAATAGTGTAATTAATTACGTTGCCATAAGCGAGTTGCGATACTTGGGTTGTGGTTGTTGTCGTTATTTCGTCTAGGCCATCATCTCCGTGAACCACGAACGCCGATTGGGTCCCAAGATTTTTCAACACATTAGCTAGTGGTTCGGTCAAATTTGGATCGTAGACGCCGATCACTTGCGCTTTTGCTCCTGCTGGATTGGTGAGAGGACCGAGTGCATTGAAAATAGTACGAATGCCAATCTCACGTCTAGGACCAATTACATGCTTCATTGCACTATGAAGCGCTGGAGCAAAGAGAAACCCAATGCCTATCTCATCGATACATTTTCCCACAATTTCGGGTGAAATTTCAATGTTGACACCAAGCGCTTCTAATACGTCTGCACTGCCAGAACTACTTGAAACGGATCTGTTTCCGTGTTTAGCAACTGGAACACCGGTTCCTGCTACCACAAATGCCGCAGTAGTTGAAATGTTAAAGGTGTGGGAAACATCCCCTCCAGTGCCACATGTATCGACAACGAGATTGTGTTCGGTCTCAATTTTTGTGGATTTTTCGCGCATAATTCGCGCAGCTCCGGTAATTTCATCAATGGTTTCGCCTTTCAGCCTTAATGAGGTAATAAAGCTACCTATTTGAGCGGGAGTTGCATCACCACTCATAATTTGGTTCATTGTTCCCAGCATTTCTGCCTCGTTTAAATTATCACCACCCACCACTTTTTCGATTGCAGTTTTTATCATTCTCTTTCCTCTTGTAATTTTGCCCCTAAGCTACCACCTGGATGAAATACCCCAAAATCTTCACGGGTAAATTTTTTATTGACTGATAAAGTGATAGCTAAGGCGTCTCCCAGTGCCAGTGTTGCTGTGGTACTATTTGTGGGAGCAAGGCCAAGGGGATCTGCTTCTGTCTGAACTCCAATATTCAAAACTAGATCGGCCTGTCTCGCCAATTCCGAATCTGACCGACTCGTCAAAGCAACCAACTTCGCACCAATCTGACGAATTGGCACTATGAGATCAAGAGTTTCCCGTGTCTTGCCACTATTTGAGATAGCAATGACAATATCCTCGGAAGTAATCATTCCTAGATCCCCGTGAACACCTTCAGTTGCGTGAACAAAATATGCGGGTGTACCAAGGCTTGATAATGTCGCAGCAATCTTTTTTCCAATATGTCCTGATTTCCCAACACCCGTTACCACAACACGCCCAAGCGAACAGTTGACAAGATCAACAACTTCTACGAAATTTTCGTCAATTGCTTGGAGTAAATTTTCNAACGCTCCGATCTCAGATCGAATTGCAGCCTTGGCTGTTTCAAGAACCGTATCTCGTCTCATATATCCATATTCTATCCTGCCAAGATTGTCTGATCAAGAACTTTATGGGAAAGGTTGACGAAACCCAGATACGTACTGTAAAATCNCAGTATTAAATTCTAAAATGCTTCAATTNGTAANAATTAATTTTTACTGACAAAATTTTAGAAAAACAAAATAAGATTGAACACTAATAACATCAANATCCTAGTCTCNAATTAAACCCTAGGAACGTCACTGAGAGAAATACNACTAATCTCATCTTATGCNGAATTTTTATACTNCTGAATNAAAAGGAATNATTATGGAAAATCTAATTTTCAAATCGAATGAAAAAGTACTATTTATTGGTGATAGCATTACTGATTGTGGACGACGCCAAGATGAAGAAAANTTAGGACNCGGTTACGTCCGAAAAATAACTGAANTGTTAACAGCNAAGTANCCTAGTCANCACATTGACTATGTCAATAAGGGAATTGGAGGTGATATCGTGGAAGGATTAGAAAATCGCTGGAGCGAGGACGTNATTTCGGAAANACCAGATTGGCTCTCAATTAAAATCGGAATTAACAATGCAGCTNGGCANACTGAACCGAACGAAGAATATTTGCCAAAGTGGGAAAATTCTTACCGTCAGATTCTCACGCGCTCTTTTCAAGAATTAGAGCTAAACGGGATTTTTATGTTCGAAATCTTCTACATAGCCGAAGATGTCCAAGAACCACGTACTTTGGCAATCCTTGAATATAACGAAATTATCCATAGATTGGCCGAGGAATTCAATGCCCATCTGGTTCAAGTCAGCACATCCTTCAAACAAGCTGTTACTAATCGCCCAAATGCATTATGGACAACAAGAGATGGGGTGCATCCAAACGCTGCAGGTCATACCCTAATGGCATTAGAATTTCTTAAACAAGCGGGATGGTAACNTCGGTTTCAACNGGTTGACCATAATCAACATCATCAACTTCAAAACCAAATAAATTCCGAAAACTTTTTTTATAACCCTCAAAGTCAGCGAGTTCATGGAAGTTGTCGTTGTTGACAAGACTCCACTTTTCATTTACTTCAGCAAGCACATCAGGTCTAAGTTCTCGGTCATCCATCCGAATACGTCGATTTTTATCAACCACCGGGACTAAACCGGGACCTAGATACTCTGAAAAAAGTCTTATCATTTGATCTATTGGTTTCTCATTCAGATTTTTGGCATCCATGATTTGATACAATATGCTAATATAAAGCGGAACAATCGGAATGGCTGCCGAGGCTTGAGAGACAACAGCCTTATTCACTGATAAATATGCATGGCCATTAATCTGATTCAACAATCTTGTGTCAATTGCGTTAATTCTTTGTTCAAGATCTGCTTTTGCTAAACCGATTGTTCCGCTAGAGTATATTTGATCAGTTATCTGGGGACCTATGTAGGAATATGCAACGATATTTGCTCGAGGAGCAAGCAAGTCTTCCGACAGTAGTAACTCAACCCAAAAGTCGAGATCTTCGCCTCCCATTACTGCGATTGTATCTGCGATTTCTTCATTAGTGGCAGGATCAATTGTAATATCAGTAATATTTTCGTTGGTTAGATCAATCGTCTTTCCTGTGCATGGATCACCAACCGGTTTCAAAACAGATCGATGATCAACCCCTGTTTTGGGATGTATGCGGCGTGGTGAAGCGAGACTATAAACAACAAGATCTATCTGACCAAAATGTTCTTGGATCTGATCAATTGTTTTTTGTTTAATTTGGTCGGAAAAAGCATCACCATTGATACTAATAGCAGTAAATTTATCTTGTGCAGCCATCTGATGGAATGCCGCAGAATTATAATAGCCAGTTGAACCAGTCTTATTACCACTAGGAGGACGTTCAAAAAAAACGCCGATTGTATTCGCCCCGTACCCCCATGTCAACGCAATCCGAGATGCTAGTCCATATCCTGTCGAGGCACCAATGACAAGGATGTTCGGTGTGTTTTCTGTTGACTCAATATCCTTTTTTGCTAGATCGATTTGGCTTTGAACGTTTTTTAGACAACCTGTTGGATGGGCATTCGTGCAAATAAACCCTCTAATTTTCGGTCCAATAACTTGAAGTGACATAATTTCCCCTAAAGTTTCTATGTTTTAACGAGAGTGAATATGCAGATAGACTCCAATATCTTTAAAGCGTATGATATACGCGGTATTTATCCCAGCCAGATTAATGAAAAAATTGCTGAGTCCATTGGCCGAGCATTCATCACATTCACAGAAGCAGTTACAGTGATTGTTGGCCGCGACATGCGCCAATCAAGCCCCCCATTATTTAACGCAGTTACGCACGGAATTATTACATCAGGTACAAATATCTCTGATATTGGTTTAGTTAGTACAGATCAATTTTACTATGCATGTGCTACACAGAACCTGCCAGGCATTATGATTACGGCTTCCCACAACCCAGCTGAATATGGTGGTTTTAAGATGCTGAAGGAGATGCCGTACGTTATTGGCAATAATACTGGTCTGCAACAAATTCACCAAATCATTGAAACCGAAAATTTCCATAATACCAACAGAACTGCTACTATCCAAACCTGCGATTTGACAGACGATTTTGTCAAATTTGCGTTAAGTGTTATTGACCCTGACGCTATTACGCCCATCCAGATCGCTGTTGATCCAAGAAGTGGAATGGTCGGCCCGATTTTGCAGAAAGTCTTTAACCCACTACCAATTAATCTGTCCGGTTTTAACCTTAAAGCCAACGGGCAATTACCCATAGGACAAGGTCTTGACCCCAAACAGGCTCAGAACCACGCCGACCTTCAAAAATACGTTGTCGACAAAAATGCCGATGTTGGCTTTGCTTTTGATGGTGATGGGGATCGTTTTTTCGTTGTTGATGATCGTGGACAATTTGTACCCTCAGATTTTATCATTGCTTTGATTGCTGAATATCTACTCCAGAAACATCCCGGTTCGAAGGTTATCTACGACATTCGCGGGTCTTGGGCAATTCGAGATACAATTGAAATAAACAATGGCACTCCAATTATCGAACGAGTCGGACATTCATTTATCAAACCAACAATGATGAATCAGGATGCAATCTTTGGGGGCGAGGGAAGTGGTCACTACTACTTCCGTGATTTCTTTTATGCTGATTCGGGTATTATCCCAGCTCTGATTCTAACAGAGATTTTGTCCAAAAAACGGGCAAAACTCTCAACCCTCCTCCTACCATTTGAAGAAAAATATTTTTTGTCCGAGGAAGTTAACATTCAAATTAAAAATGGGGATGTGGATAAAAAAATTGATTCCATTCGCCAAAGGTACTATAAATCAGCAATTGTGAATGAATTAGACGGTTTGTCAGTTGAATTTGACGACTGGCATTTCAATCTACGTAAATCGAACACAGAGCCACTAATACGATTGAACCTCGAAGCTCGCTCATATCAAATGATGACCGAAAAGCTTGTGGAAATTATCAAACTGATCGGATCTTGACCTAGCCTTCGATCTCAACAATCACTTCGACTTCAACCGGAATACCACCAGGCAGTTGGACCATGCCAACAGCCGATCGAGCATGCTTCCCTTTGTCACCAAAAACCTCGACGAAAAGGTCTGAAACCCCATTAACAACTTTTGGATGGTCCAAAAAATCAGGTGTAGAATTCACAAATCCGACGACCTTAACAACTTTCTTGATTCGGTCAAGGTCTCCAAGCGCATCCTTCAATGTGCTAATAAGCCCCAATCCAACCAAACGTGCTGATTGGTATCCTTCCTCTATGGTCATGTCAGTTCCCAACTGCCCTGTTTCAAGCTCACCACTTACACTCACAGGCCCATGACCAGAGGTAAAAACAAGGTTGCCTGTTTGCACTGTGGTAACATAGTTGGCCACAGGTTTAACTGGCGGTGGCAATTCAATTCCAATTTCTTTCAGTCGATTTTCTATTTCCATTGAGAGGACCTCTATACAAACTTCATTACCTAACGAATTATGCTTTCAGTATAGCATAATCCTGATTTTAGATCAATTTCAGATGTAGACTGANGACAAATACCAATCTGCNAATATTAGGATTGCTCTGTCTGGATTAAAGCGGGATAAAACGAGCAGNCAAAATACAACCTTTGCTCTCAAAAAACGTGCAAACNTCGAAACGTGTTNGAAGTCAGTAAAATCATCCAAGGCCGAGGAGATAATTTCTTGTTTAGCCATAGATTCGGGTGCTATAATTACTCGCGCAGATCATNCTTCNAAGTGTATTCCTCGGGTATCGGTATTGACCGGAAAATATCATAAGCTCTTACACTCCCTTTCNATNCTAACTTTCATTGCAACATTTGTTTTGATATCNATTGGNGGCATTGTTACTAGCACAGATTCTGGCATGGCAGTTCCNGANTGGCCAACTACCTTTGGTTACAATATGTTTTTGTATCCACTCTCAAAAACAATTAGTGGATATATAGTTTCAATCGATGCGAAGTTACAAGTAGATCTGGATAACTCCATATTTTCCCCAAGTTTGCAAAATGCAATTGAGTCAAAAGACGATCATATTTCCCTCAGTACTGTGAGTAAAATCGAAGTAATGGAATCAGGGAAATTATGGCGTATAAACGACAGTGAAAATCATAGAACCTTCACTGTTAAGAAGGCAGCAAACGAGTTAGAGATTTATGTC
Organism: Candidatus Poribacteria bacterium; assembly: GCA_002697225.1. The sequence goes on along the minus strand of NZUQ01000006.1, from coordinate 29,019 downwards.
CAAGGTGTATTTGCTGAACATAGTCACCGCTTGATGGGATCTATTGTTGGGTTACTCACAATTTCACTGGCAATTAGTATTTGGAAGTTTGACCAACGAAAATGGATGAAATGGCTGGGTGGAATAGCACTACTTGGTGTTATTATTCAGGGTGCACTTGGTGGGTTACGAGTGACCGAAATAAGCGTTATCTTTGCTATTGTGCATGCATGCTTGGCACAGGCATTCTTGGCTCTATGTTGCGGATTAATGATGTTCACCTCTCGAGAATGGACTGAATGGCACCATAACGTCGAAGGAGCAATTCTACTACGCCATCTGAGTATCTTTACCACAGGAGGAGTATATTTCCAATTGATATGGGGGGCTATTTTACGTCACACTGCTTCCCAACTTCAAACTCATGTTTTTTTTGCAATCTTGGTGGCAAACTGTGTGCTATGGATTGCAAGTCGTGTTTTTATTCACCATAGGGATTTTCCCGAATTCACAGTCCCTTCTTTATTTCTCGGAGTTTTTCTCATTCTTCAAATTGTTCTGGGAATTGGTGCATGGTTCAGTGAATTCCAACTTGGAGACAGCTTAGCATCTTTGCCCCGAATCGCTATTACTACTGGGCACTTGGTGATTGGAGCACTCATGCTCGTCACGTCGGTTATATTAACTCTACGTGTCTTTTTGTACTCATCTGCATTTAAGGGATATTCTTCTAACCCAGTAGGAGAAGTATCTGTATGACACCCAAAGTCGCCCTCTCGAAATCGCATCTATGCGCCAAATAAAAAGCCTGTTCGCACTGACCAAACCACGACTAGTTCTGATGGTATTAGTTACTGTCTGTGCAGGATTCTATCTCGCTTCAGAAGAGGGTACCACTAACTGGGCCTCTTTAATCAACTTGTTGTTAGGGACAACACTAACCGCAGGTGGATCACTTGCGTTAAATCAATATATGGAGCGGGATATTGATGGGATAATGGGACGAACCCAATCACGACCCTTACCAAGCCGGCAACTCAGTCCAACGAAAGCTTTACTTTTCGGAATCACAATCACAACTCTCGGCCAGCTATATCTCTTCTTTACCGTAAACATACTGGCAAGTACAGTCATTTTCGCAGTTATTTTCACCTATCTTCTCATCTATACTCCACTCAAGAGAAAAAATCCAATCAGTACTTTTTTTGGCTCTATATCTGGGGCACTACCGCCCGTTGCTGGATGGGTTGCGGTAACCGGCCAGATCAACCGTGAATCTTGGGTATTATTCGGGATCCTGTTTTTATGGCAACTGCCACACTCGCTTGCTCTTGCTTGGATGTATCGCCATGAATACGCAGAAGCAGGTGTTAGGCTTCTCCCTGTAGCTCATCCAAATGGCAAAAGTACTGCATTTCACATCGTATTTCACTCTAGCTTATTGCTGTTAGTCGCTTCATTCCCAAAGTTCATTGGGCTTGCGGGCTGGTTTTACTTTGCTTCCGCATTGTTTTGTGGACTGGTTTTGCTTGCTTTTAGTATCATATTCGCACTATCCCGAACAACGCTGGCTGCTAAACAGCTAATGCATATTTCTTTACTATACTTACCTATAGTTTTTCTTGTGATGGTCATTGACAAAGCATGAGTTTTTTGCTCCGAATGTTGCTGTTAAAAATACATACTAAACACAGGCATTAAATAAANATGAAACATACGCTTGTTACCATAGCTTCTATGATTGGAATCAGTGTTCTTGCTATCATATTTTTAGTTTGGCTAATATATTTCAAGGAAACACATGATTATGGATCGCAACTCCCTTTCTTCACGAAACATCTATCTTTAGTCAATGCTATCCTAAATTTCCTAAGTGCCGTTTGTATTATCATCGGGATAGTCCTAATCAAAAATGGGAGGAAAGAATCCCACAGAAAGTTGATGTTTGGTGCGTTTGCATTCTCAACACTTTTCTTAATATCTTACGTTGTTTATCATCATTTCCATGGAGATACTCTCTTTTCTGGCACAGGATTGATCAGACCAATTTACTTCTTTGTTTTAACCTCACACATTGGTCTATCGGCTATTGTACTCCCAATAGTATTAATCACGTTTGCTTTTGCCCTCTCATCGAAATATACATTACATAGAAAAATAGCGTCCTTCGCTTTTCCTCTTTGGTTGTATGTTTCAGTTACCGGCGTCATTGTCTACTTGATGCTAAATCATCTACCCACAAATATACTGAATGGCTAATGTTATAATGATGGAAAACCTTAAAGAAAAATTGGACCTTCGTGAGCTTGGAGCTCCAGTTAATGGACAATCCCAAGTAAGTGACCGCCGCTTGTTTTTGCAACTCCAGGTATTTTCTGGCTGTAAAAACCCAACCGCATTAATTGATGTTCTAGAGACTAACGAAGTCCAATCCGTTTTGTACGACGATCTAAATGATCCTACAGGAATCGGCTTACTGCTGATTGCTGAAGAGCCAACTGACATTTTAACCCAAACACGCCAACTTTTGATGAATGATTGCTTTTCANATCTTGATCACCGTTCCAAGATGACAATGATTGGTCGAACTTATGCTTCAGGCCGTGAACAGGATTTAAACGAAGTACTATTTGAGAAACCACTCCGGAATGTGATGAACACAGAAATGCCGTGGGCCATTTGGTACCCGCTTCGCAGAAAACCGGAATTCTACTTGTTGTCCGGGGCAGAGCAAGGGCGTATTTTGGGAGAACACGGCACATTGGGCCGCACCTACGCAGAAATGGGATACGCAGCAGATATCCGGCTCGCATGCTTTGGCCTAGATCGGTTGGATAACGAATTCGTAATTGGGCTCGTAGGAGCAGAGCTACATGCACTATCACGTCTAATTCAGGATATGCGAAAAACCCAGCAAACAGGTAAATATATTGAATCATTGGGTCCTTTTTTCGTTGGTAAAGTTCACTGGCAATCAGCCTCATGAAGAATATACCTACAATTGCTGCAAAAGAAATTTACACCTATTTTGTATCTCCAATTGCGTATTTTGTACTAGTAATCTTCAGTGGACTTTCCGGTTTCTTCTTCTACGCCATACTGCAACGTGCAATTGTACGCCAAGAACTTAGCACTGCTGTCATGCAGATACTGTTTCGGAATTACGTTAGTGTAACTTTGCTTTTCTTTACCCCTGCTGTAACAATGCGACTCTTTGCAGAAGAGAAACGATCTGGGACAATCGAATTACTAAGAACATCACCTGTTAAAGACATTGAAATTGTACTAGGTAAGTTTTGCGCAAGTTTCATTTTGTACCTCGCTATGCTAGCGACAACGCTCTTTTACCCTTTCTTAATTCTTCCGTTCGGCAAAGTAGACATCGGCCAGATGATCAGTGCCTATACAGGTATGATTTTACTTGGAGCAGCTTTTCTATCCTTTGGATTGATGGTTTCATCTATGACCCGTAATCAAATTGTCTCTGCATTGACCAGTTTCGGTGTTCTACTGGTATTCTGGATCATCAGCTCCTTTGCAGATCGAGCCGGATCATTAAATAGATTCTTCAAATATATTTCTTTGACTGAGCATCTTAATGATTTCACCCGTGGTGTGATAGTAGTTAAGGATATCATTTACTATTTGAGTTTTACTTTTATTTGTGTTTTTCTTACCATTAAATCGATCGAATCAGAAAAATGGAAATAGATTGAATGCAAAAAAATGGNATGCTTTTTGGCTTCATCGGGCTGATCTTGCTATGCAGNGCATTTGTTAGTTACCTNCTTCGATCAAAAACCNTATTCACTTTTTTTTTCTTTCTGGCTAGTTGCCTATCATTAGGAGCGTTTCTCNCCCTCAGCTTTCAGGACATTTCCCGGATNCTCTCTAGCCGTCAAGCAAAATACAGCACCAATGTTACGGTCAGTATTCTGGCTCTTTTTGGTATTGTTGTGGTTGTCAACCTGTTGGTTGTAGAGAAATTCGATAAAGCTATCGATCTGACAACTGATAAGTGGTATACCTTATCAGACCAAACCCTCAGTATTCTACAAAAACTAGACCACGAAGTTAAGATCTTCGCATTCTTCAGCAGCAACCCCCAAAGCGAAATAGAGAAACGCCAATATGACCAGGTCAAAGATTTGCTAGCAATGTACCATCGTCAATCTGATAAAATCTCAATTGAGTTCGTGGACTCATATGTTCAAGTAAAAAAAGTAGAGGAATATGGAATTAGAGTGCATGGGACCACCATCTTTGAATCCAATGGTAAAAAGGAACGAGTGACAGTTATCGACGAGCAGAAATTTACCAGTGCGATTTTAAAGGTTACTCGTACAGAAGAGAAGAAAATTTATTTTCTGATAGGGCATGGCGAAAAGTCGACAGACGATTTCGACCCTATGAAGGGATACCATCAAGTTGGAGATGCGTTAGAAAACCAAGGCTACCTTGTTGAGAACCTATCCCTTTCGACTCAGAAAAGAGTGCCCAAAGATTGTACCACGTTGGTCATTGCAGCCCCAAAATCAGCATTCATCAGTCATGAAGTAAACGCAATTAGAAAGTATCTGAATTACGGAGGGAAATTATTATTAATGCTCGACCCAAAGGCGGAAGCAGAAACTAATCCAAACCAACCGCTTATTGACCTAATCTTGAAGTGGGGGTTGCAGATCAACAATGATTATGTGTTGGTTCTTGATCCCCGTTTCTTCTATGTTCTTGGCGGTCCTTCAGCTCCCGTTATAATGGATTTTGATTTTCATCCGATCATGCGTTTCCAAAAACTGCCTATCATTTTTCAGGATGCCAGGTCGTTAACACTACACCCAACACATGCAATTAAGAATGTTAAGATTAGTGAACTAGCAAAAATCTCCGATCAGATTGGGACAGAAGGTAGTTGGGGAGAAACCAAACAAAAAAATTGGCAATCAGCACAATACAATGCGGAGGAAGATACTTCTCCTCCACTATTGATCGCAGCGGCAATTGAAGAGGAAAATGGGGCACGTATTGTTATTATTGGCGACTCTGACTTTGCATCCAATTTATTTTTGAGTAGTACTGGTGGAGGAGATTTTTTCCTGAATAGTGTGAATTGGCTTACACTAGAAGAAGATCTAATTTCAATTAGTCCGATCGACCCACGATCTCATTCGCTGCGGCAAATGACAGCAAACGAAGTCATATTCACTCAAATAATGTCAATCTTTCTTATCCCAATCTTCATTTTTCTGGTTGGTGTAATTGTATGGTGGCGACGGCGATAAAAGGGATTATAGTTTNCGAATATANCTCGAATTNCTCTGCTGTGTTAGCCACTCTTCCAAATCAANTNCGATTTGGGTTCTTAACCGATTTTGGATTTCCTCAAGAACTTCTTCAAAACTNCTTTTTNGTGCCAGTTTTTGATCGTAAAANTCATTGGGATGATGTCTAAGATATTCTGTTGCTTGCTGTTCAAGATTGTCGACTCTTCCGAAGCGGCGATCCCGAAACTCATTCAGAATCAGTCTAGTCCTTAACCATTCCCTTATTTCTTCCGTTTCTAAGCTGAGTTTCTTATTTATCTCCTGTAATAATTTTTCATCACCTAGGGTCGCCTTCAATTCCACATCAACTTTTGTATTCCAGCGTGCCAATGGAATACCAAATTTATCAGCCTCCTGCATCATCAATTTCCGATCTATTAATTCGTTCAGTACAGTTCGCACATTCCGCAAAACACTTTCTACCAAAGGTCTTCGCACAACATGGCCAACATTGACAGTCTGAGTTGGAGAACCAGATATCACGGCAGTAGTTCGCCTGGGATNAACCTGTTTAATCCGAGCATGCGCAATTTGCTGTTGAGTCCCTCGATCTAATACTTCCACAATGTCCCTTGGTAGCAAACCATGATCATCACCACCAGAGAGCACAATAATATTATTTGGTGCAACACCCATAATTGGTATTACCAATTTCTGATCAATTAGGACTAACCCCTTGATTACATTTAGTAAAGGTCTTCGCACAATATGGCCAATATTGACAGTTTGAGCTGGAGAACCGAATATCACAGCAGTNGCCCGCCTNGGATCAACCTGTTTAATCTGGATATGNGCGATTTGCTGTCGAGTCTCTCGATTTAATANTTCCATAACGCCATTGGCAACAAGACCATAATCATCACCNCCAGAAAGTACAATCACACNATCCNATNCAATTCCTTGAACTTCCAAATCAGTTTTCCAAAGTAAATGGTTAAGCAATGATTCGNTCTCAAGTGCACNCCGCGTGATAGCCTCATCGTTGACCGTAGCAACAACATAGTCAATGATATTTTCTGTTAGAGCTATACCATCAATACTGATCAAAAAAAGTAAAAATATTAATGATCTGTATNCTAAGGCTTTGCCACTTCTTACTTCCATTTGTATTCGAGTCTCACATAAACTCNGTGTTTCAATCCTAGCATTCACCATTACCTAAGTTACAATTTAATNAAAGTATAGAGGATAAAGTATAACGGATTTGGTTATTGAGTCTCTAACAATCCAAAACTGAATCTGGTAATGTAATCCTCTCAGAAACAAATTGTATAGAGTATTAGTATCATCCATTTTGTGTTAGCAAGTTAAAATTTCCGGTTCAATCGGACTCAAGATGATTAGGATATTTATTCTTCAAACAAGGAAAGAAGCCAATAATCGANCTAAAATGATGACCCAACTTCATCAATGTCCCACAATCGGCATTTCATGTCTGGCACCGCCAGCCTCCACTAAATTTATCCCCTTGAAGAGGCCCGCATAAACACCGAAATTGAGAGGATCTCAATCCTCAAATCTAGCTAATTGATATTAGAACCCATACAACCTCACGTCTGTTTTCCTCCTTCGATTGCTTCAGACCAAGAGGATTTCTGATCTGTCGGATTCGGGTTACCTTCTAGTTTACTTCTAGCAATTGGATACGCATCAACAATTGGCACTTGCACATCAACAGGCATTGGTGTCACCAAAGTCTCTGCCCGTTTAATAGCACCAGCTAATTTATCAGTTTTTTGCTTTGCTTGCATTTGATCTCGTTCCTTAAACTCTGGCAAGACTTTAGTAGCAAAAAGCTTAAGAGATTCACAAATATGTCGATGCAGGTTTTTACCCGCCTGCTGTATGAAAATCACCTGATCTACGCCTGCTTTTTCAAATTTGGCGAGATGGTCCCGAATCTGATTCGGTGATCCAATTCCTCCGCGTCCTTCCACAAGTGGCTGATTCGTTTCTTCATATGCTTGCCATATATTCGTCTTACTTGGTTTATGAGAACCATTAAAGTAAAAATGGTTAAGCGCATACATGAAAAACCGTAATCCCTTCAAACTGCGCTCAGCAGCAACTTCCTCTTTCTCATGACACGAAAAACCAGTGACCATGGCAACATTTGGATTTACTGTTTGTCCGATTGGAGTACACTCTTTTTGAAAAATTTCATAGTATTCATCAACCCAACTTTTAGCCTCTTCAGGGTCCAGAAAGGCAAAGGTGAGCGCTCCAATCCCAAGTTTAGCCGCACTCCGAATTGTCTCCCGATTGGAACAAGCTACCCAAATAGGAGGATGAGGTTTTTGTACAGGTTTAGGAACAATGTTTCGCGGTGGCATCGAGAAATACTTTCCTTTGCAACCAGAATAGGGGGATTGAACCATCATCTTTGCAGTCTCTCGCACAGATTCCAACCACATCTCATGTTTTTGGGAGGGATCTATGTTGAAGGCCTCAATCTCAATCCGTGAGGCAGACTCGCCCGTTCCCCAATCTACACGACCATTCGAAACCAGATCTAAAGTGGCAAGCCGTTCAGCGATACGAGCTGGGTGGTTATATGCTGGTGGATGGAGGACGATACCATGTCCCAACCGAATCTGTTTAGTACGTTGGCTACAAGCTGCCAAGAAAACTTCAGGGGCAGAAGAGTGCGAATACTCTTCTAAAAAATGGTGCTCAACTTCCCAGACATAATCAAAACCGAGTTGATCGGCTAGCTCAACTTGGGCAAGAGCCTCTTGAAATAGCTGCAGTTCATCCCCATCTTCCCAAGGGCGAGGAATCTGATGCTCATAAAACAACCCAAATTTCATCCTAACCTCTTTAACACATTAATCATTCCAATCTGCAGTGTCAATACGCATAAGGTCTTCTTAAAATCTAACTACTCTCAGGGATTCACTTCAATATCCTTTCTGTTCCCCTTTTCACTAAAGAATTGAAACCAAGCTGAAAATATGGAAGAAATTACCAAACAAGTAAAGAACAGTCAGTCAATCAAATTTGGGAACAACTTAATTAAACGTTATCACCAAGAAGTCACCAATCAAGCCTACCAGAAACGTATGTATCTAATAATTATCCTTATATGAACCTCATACCACTCAATATCACTACTCCAGAAGGTACTTGAACCCTCTTTGGGTCACTCCCCATAGATTTTTGCAAGCTAAAACATTTCCATCATTTCCATAAACACAACAAATGCTTAAAAGCATTCTTACTATATTGCTATTTCTTTTCTCTTCAAATCTTCCACCAATAATCCCGCCAAATTAAGAGAATAACACTATCCCCTTATTCGAGTTTATAAATCTCACGGCATTTACCAATGGTCTCTTTCCCTAATTATTGAACGGCCTTTTATTTACATTATTTTCTACTTATCTTTATTTTCGTACAAACGACTTAAATCCTGAGCGGTTTTTTGACTACTATCTTCTTCTGGCATATCATCATTCGGGAAATTTTCGGAAACAAAATTAGTTAGATTTTTCCGTAATCTCTCATCTGCTGTAATACCCTTTTCGTCTGTTTCAACATCGNCTATTTCAGCATCGTCTGTCTCAGCATCGTCTATTTCAACATCATCCGTTTCAGCAATACCCCCTATTTTCTGTTCTATTTCATGAATCCGTTTTTCTTCTGAACGAATCCTCTCCTCTGCCTGACGTAGTCTTTCCTCTGCAGCTACTGCATCTAAACCAAATGCTCCCACTAATTTTTCCGCATTTTCATCTATTTGTTCTTCTAATGTTTTGGGCTTATCATTATCTACTTTCTTTTTAGCAGAAGATTTTCCAGATTGAACAGACTTTTTTCGTAAATCAACTAAAACACCTGTTTCATGCAACTCAATTGCACTAAAACCGAATTTCTCACCTTTAATCTTTGAAAACCTTGTTCCCATCAAATAGTCTTTTGCTTTAACACTCTTCTGCCCATAATTGCTAGTGCTGATTGGAAGCCCATCATCACTATTAACGAATTCAAGAAATAATTTCTTCTCTTTCACATTATAATGTAAACGAAATCCCGCAGTAGCGCTTTCTGTGTGAGGGGATATATCTTCCGATAACTCTTTTGAAAGGGTTATATTCCCATTTTTATTGAAAGTAATCGTATATGGTTTTGGTTTGCTCGAAACTAAAACTTCAAAATCTGTAAGATCTAGCATGTTTTTTTATCCCTGTGTGTGAGTTGGCAATCGCTTTATGTTCGTGTCTCTTGCTGAGCTGACATTACATTTTAACTGCCATTCTGCTATTCATTTTCTTATCGTCTACCAATTTCTGATTACATACATTTTCTACAAACTTAACATGAACCGGACACCACTTGAGTTAGTATAACCCATCTTATTTTTCAATGCACCAAACATTACTATTTGCAACTAAACGAGCTTAGTTGCAAAAGTTACTTTGACTTAATCCAGCCCCATTTGTTGATTACAATTCAAAAAAATCCCATACTATAGCTGAAGATATCCTTTATACAAAATAATCCCTTCCTTCACATTCCATAACTACACTTTCTATTTCTAAAATCAAGAAAAACATTCGAAAAGAAGCCCAAAAATACCAATAGGGTATCGTAACATGGTTACACGACAGCGAGGTTCTAAGAAAACACCGAAAAAAACGGATGGAGATAAATCTTAGTAAGCGACATAACAAACAACACAATTCTAAACTGCCAGAAATAAGAGAGAAAACTTATCCAAATCTTACTATCTTTAAGAAATCATGTTTTTTCAGAAATTTAATCTATTAGGTTTCTATAGAATAGAATATGGTAACTCAAGCATACTACCAAGTAGACAAACCCACAGAATCTATGACAGAAACGATTACCTCGTGGTTTCCTTAGATCAAGCGTTTGTTTCAATCCTAAACTGGCTCGATTAAAAATTGTTTCAGATTTCTCGCGATGAGATCTAAACGCTAGAAAATGCCTATAGGCTGGNTATTTTCTTGTTTATACAAACTATTGTTCAAGGAGATCCCGAATTAGCTAAAGCGACGGATTGCAAAGTAGGTGAATGCATATTATTTGACGGTGCTGTTGATTCCCTACTGTTTGAAGAAGATCCGCAAAACAAAATCAATCGAAACTGGGATCAAATAACACTCGAATAATGGTTGAAGTCGCCAGAATTCTACAGTCGGTTGCCGCCCAAATACATGGAGCGCGTAAAATAGTGGACACTCTCTACTTCATATGCTCAATCTTTCCTAGGAATCTTGCCTGCCTACCTAATGTGAATCTGATTCTTCAATAGGCGGAAGCTTCTTTTTGAGCAACAGGAAACGTTGCGAGTCGCGTTGGCTTAGGGAACGTGGTGGCAATTNGGAAATCAGNTTTTTGACATCCGAAATTCGTTCACTTGTCAAAGGNTGTGAGGAGGTTAACTTTTGTATTTGGGCTGAGATTTGGCTGTTATNTNGACTTTTTTGCCGCTGCAATTTTTCAAAAAACTTAACCATTCCATAGGGATTCAATTCTGCGGCATAAGTAATTTCAACTGCATTACGATCGGCTCCACGCTCAGCATCGCGACTGTATTTCATCAACACTCCACTTAAGATAATCTGAGAAATAATCTCTCGTACTTTATCGGGATCCTCACCGAAAATAAGTTGTGAAATCATGACCAGTCCCATCTGTTTAGTCAGTTGCTTCATACCATGTCTTTCGACAACATGCCCAATTTCATGAGCAATGACACCTGCCAACTCAGATTCAGTTTCCGACATACGGAGAAGTCCTACATTAATATAGACATAACCTCCGGGAATTGCAAAAGCATTCACTTCTTCAGAGTTAACAATTTTGAAGGTATAAACAATATTATGACGTTTCGAGTGGTTTACTAGAAGTTGGCCAAGCTCTTGAATATAAGAATTTAAATCAGCATCATCATTGATATCTAGATCTTTCTCCATCTCATTCGCGAATTGTTCGCCAAGATCAGCTTCTTCTTGATCAGAAAAAATGTTTATATCACTTATACCCCCAATACACCCTATCAATACCAACTGACTAAGAGAAAAAATCCAGCAGGAAAAATGACGAGCAAGGCTATACTGATTTCGTGTCATCAATGATCAATTTTCTCCGCATCTGTCAAAATTTGGTCAATAAGTTGATCATANGAAATNCCTGCGGCTTTTGCTTGAGCGGGAAGATCACTAAGTTCGGTTAAACCCGGCAGTGTATTAATCTCGATAACATAAGGTTGACCGAATTCACCAACCAACATATCAACCCGAGAGAAACCGCGACAACCGANTGATCTATGGGNATTNAGCGCAATTTCCTGAACTAGTTCAGTAGTTGGNNNCANTAATCTCGCNGGTATAATAAATTCTGTCATTCCAGCNGTGTANTTGGCTTCATAATCGTAAAAATCGCGTTTGGGCACCAATTCTAAAACAGGAAGNGCATGGAGTTTCTTNTCANTACCAAGCAAGCCAACGGAAATNTCCATTCCGGAAATATGCTGCTCAAAAAAGATCTCTCCAAACTCTTTTGCCGTTTGAGTGGCCATTCGTTGTAGCTCAGAGACGTTATCAACCATCGAGACACCAATAGATGATCCCTCNGTTATTGGTTTGACAACAACAGGCAAGCCAAGTTGCTCAGCAGCTATTTGACACTGAGTTGTTACGTCTTGACCAGAATCAAACTTAAAGGACTTTGGCGTAGGAATATTTGCGGTTTCAAAAATTTGTTTAGACACAATTTTGTTCATGGCAATGGCACTTGCTAGTATGCCAGAACCGGTGTAGGGAATCCCAAAACTCTCCAGCACACCCTGGATCGTCCCATCTTCATAGCCCTTTCCGTGTAGGGCCAAGAAGGCAATATCAATCTCTGCGGACAAAAGTTGATTTAGCCAATCTGAGTCAATGGGATCAATGACAACGACGGAAACCTCTCGAACCTCCAAAGCCCCTATTACACGAGCACCAGTTCTAAGGGAAACTTCTCGTTCAGCCGATTTTCCACCCATCAATACTGCAACCCGTTTACTAAACATAACACCTCAATTCACTTCTAGTTCCCAAGCCACAAGAATTTACCAACGTTGGTAATTGGAATCCATTGACAACAATTATTAGATAATGCAAATAGATATATCATGACATATGAACTAAAAGTATAAACAGCCNAACCTCTCCATNGNCATTTATAAAGTTTTTCTTATCATCAAAATTAAATAACACCTACTTGTCGCAAATCGTTTAAAAAAAAACGATCCATTGTATTTTGATTATGGCAACGGATGTAAGTAATACCACAACTCAGACAAAACCAGGCGAATTGATCACAAAAATCAGCAACCCTGTTTTTATAATTCTCCAAAACCTTATCTGTAACAGTAATTTCCTTTATTTGTCCTGTTTCAACATCCTCAAGCCTTAGATCCCCACTAAACTGAGGATTGAGTTCATCTTCGCTTATAATATGTATAATACAAACTTCAAAATCACGGGAAACGAGATATTTTAAGCCGTTTTTGTAGCTACCTGGATCTAGAAAATCAGAGATGAGAAAAACAACACCACTTTTCCTATTCAAGCTGGCAAACCGACGAACATTTGTGTTCAGGTCGGTTGTATTACCTATATCGATAGAATTAAGTGAGGTCTCAATTCTATGGAAATTCCTATCGCCAGAAGTAAATGAAAGTATTTTTCTCAACTGATCAGAAAGAGTGTAGATAGCAATCAAATCAAAATTGGCTAAGGCGATACTGCTTAATCCCGCTGAAATCTGCTTAGCCACTTTGAGTTTGGTTGGATTCCCAAAATCCATAGATCGACTATTATCTACTAAAACTGATATACTCAGATTCTTGTCAGCATTGAACTGTTTAAGAAAGAGTCGATCCGAGCGAGCATAAACATTCCAATCCACATTTCGCAAATCATCACCGATTTCATATGGCCGATAATCGGTAAATTCAATTCCCACACCTCGGTCCAAACTTCGTCGATTTCCTTTAGCAATACCATGAAAAGATCTTGGCGACCTAATACAAAATTGACGTAGTTTTCGTCTAAGTGCCGAGGGAAGCATTCAGTAAATCCTTTTTTTTAGACACATCTATTATTGAATTGACCAATTTTTCCGAACCAAACCGGATAACATCCGTAGTAGGTAAACCAGTCTCAGCTTCCACCGACTCAACAACTTCGAGTGATTGATCAAACGTCAAATCGAAAGTATTGAGAGAGACACCTATGATTTTGGCCGGCTTTATCGGATGAACCAACGTTTCATATTGACTAATCATTTCATTTAAAGNTGGAAATTTAATTGTGTGTCGCGCAACTTGCNTCCGNGTTGGCTGNTGGCAAAAGATCATTGCNTCCGGTTGTGAACCATGTAACAGACTGAGGGTCACCCCAGAATACGCAGGATGAAACAAGGAACCTTGCCCTTCGACGACTAAAATATCGTTATCTTGGGCCCCTTGTAGCACAATAGTTTCAGCTGCGCCTGCAGTAAAGTCAGAGATAACAGCGTCGATGGCAATACCCCAACCCGAGACCATAATACCATTTTGACCTGTAGCACAGAATATTGCTCGCTTATCCACCGATCTCAGCCCATTAGCCAGCTCTATAGCAGTAATCATTTTTCCCGTCCGNCAGTCAGATCCAACCGTCAGTATAACAGTTGATAATACTTCTGATGCCTGACAGGTTGCAATGGGCAAATCCTCCGGTGGTTTACGCACATCCCACAAGACAACATNATGTTTCGCTGCNAGATTAGAAAGGTCAACGTCATCAGACAAAAAATGATGCATTCCGCTCACNATGTGTAAACCGTTTGAGATAGCCTCAACCAGAACCGGATGCCAATTATGAGGTAACTCCCCACCTGGAGGAGCAATACCAATAGCTAACAACGTTGGATCATATGACATTGCGACATCAAGACTAGCAACAACCGGAATACCTTCACCTATTCCAATAATCTCACTTGCCGATTTGCCTGCTTTGGTGCTGTCGATAACTGCAACAATATTCTGAGCATGATAGCGTATCAATACTGTTGCAGCCTTCGATCCAAGCACACTAAACGATTCTTCAGCCAGAATTACTATTTTTTGTTCTGATACTTTCAGATTTCCTTGCATAATATAAAAAATATCTACCGAGACATAATCTCAATCCAATTCATACCAAGTAAAACTGTCTTCTAAACTGAAATCTATTGCTTTTCTATTATAACACATAAGCAGTGACAGCTTCGCTTGACATAAGTATTCTCAGGTGTTATGCTCTGCCTAGTCCCAACCCAAACAGGCAAAATTCAGATCATGAAAATCGGCATTATCGGGTTACCGTATGTTGGCAAAACTTCGATCTTTAATGCCCTGACGGGGGCAGAAGCTGAAATCGGTTCTTACACCTCAGGCACCAAAACCAATATCAGGTCAGTTACGGTACCCGACGAACGCCTGAATGTATTGACCGAGGTCTTCCATGCCCAAGAAGTCACGCCTACAACCATTGAATATATAGATATCGTCGGCATGTCCAAAGGTGATATAAATCGTGGTAGTTTTGAAGCTAGTTTAATTGCTGACCTTCGTGAAGTTGATGCCCTAGCACATGTCGTCAGGTTTTTTAAAGATGACACAGTCCCACATGTTGATGGTGACGTTAATCCAAAGAGAGATATTGAAACGATTGATCTGGAACTGACATTCGCCGATCTACAAATTATTGATAGAAGGCTCGAACGTTTGGAAAAGGAACTACGTACCAAGCGTGATCGGATACTTGAGCATCAACAAAATGTGCTAAAAACATGCAAAAATGCACTTGAAAACGGAATTGCGATTCGCGAACTTGAAATTACTGACGAAGATGAGAAAACAATACGCGGTTACCAATTCCTGACTCAAAAACCAATGTTAACTATTTGTAACATTGGCGAAGACCAAATCAACCAATCGGATCAAATTATTAGTTACCACATAGAACATCATACGAAAAAACTAAGCACAGAAATCTTCGTCCTATCAGCCAAGTTAGAGATGGAGATCGCGCAGCTCGACTCCACAGAAGCAAATATCTTCTTGGAAGAAATGGGACTTCAAGAATCTGCGCTGAATCGTTTTATTCAAATGTCCTATCAATTACTTGGACTAATTACTTTCTTTACCTGTACTGGCATGGATGAGTTACGGGCATGGACAATACAGTGTGGGACGACAGCTGTNGAAGCAGCNGGCTTGATTCATACCGATATGGCTCAGGGGTTCATTCGGGCTGAAACCATACACTGGAGTGAGTTAGTTGAAGTTAAAAGCCTGATAAAAGCAAAAGAAAAAGGCCTACTTCGCCTTGAAGGGAAAGATTATCTCGTCCAAGATGGCGATATCTTGACGATACGTTTCAACGTCTAATCTAATACTATGTTTATTTTCGGTTTAAAACTTAAGCATTATCTGGCTTATACACTNGCCTNAGTACTCATACCATTTAATATTTTAATGCATGGTTGTAANTCTCAACAGGAACAGAAACCAAAATTTGGNCGATGGGAAATTGTGCGACAAGCAGACTGGAAAACACGTTTCTATGATGTTTTCTTCATTGACCACAAAACTGGTTGGACTGTTGGAAATAATGAAGGCAATTCAATTAAGGAAGAATCCAACAGTGTTATTGCCCATACTTCGGATGGTGGGCGACATTGGACTTCTCAAGAAAGCGGCACATTTTATCCATTACGTAAAATACGGTTCATTGACAGCCAAAATGGGTGGATCATTGGTGAAAACGGCACTATCCTTAACACTAAAGATGGTGGCGATCANTGGTACCAACAACAGTCTAATACTTTAAATAATCTATTTGATTTGCATTTTTTTACAGATAAAGTAGGATGGATCATCGGCGATTACNGTACCATAATNCGTACTGAGGATGGAGGAATAACCTGGACAAANCAGACAANACCTGCCAAGGATGCTTCGTTGCGAGGTCTACATTTCCTTGATCAACATCATGGGTGGATTGTTAGTTATGAAGGTAACATTTACTCCACTACTGATGGTGGCCACAGTTGGACCAATCAAGAAAACAGCATACGTTGCGAACTGTCAGACGTCTATTTTGTGACTAAAAATATTGGTTGGGTCGTCGGTGATAAACGAACAATATTACACACAAAAGACGGTGGGATTCACTGGAATCATATAACCAAAGGATCNAACCAAAAGCATGAGACAAGTTATGGGCAAAAATTAAAAACTGGNGACGAACCNCTACACAGTTTNATCCTTTTCGATCTATGTTTCACCGACAAAAAAAACGGCTGGATTGTTGGCGATATGGGCGCATTGCTCTATACAACAGATAGTGGAATAACATGGCGGCACCAACGTGGAGGAGCGACGCAACTACCAGGAGGTGATGTGGTGTTACAGGGGGTACACTTTATCGACCAAAAAACTGGTTGGGTCGTTGGTGAAGCGGGTACAATCCTCCACACCCAAAACGGTGGTAAAAATTGGGAATCCCAATCATCACCAAGCCATTTGCTCTCTGGCATGCACTTTTCCACATCGGAAGTCGGCTACGTTGTCGGTGATCGGGGTGAAATATTATTCACAAATGATGGAGGCTCCAGTTGGACATCTCAAGACAGTGGCATCATGGAATGCTGTGGAGCCACATATTTCGTTACCCCAAAGATTGGATGGGCAGTTGCTGAGTGGGGAACCATAATCCATACAAAAGACGGAGGTATCACATGGTGGCCTCAAAAAACTGAGTCTTCAAAGGCTTTACTTGATATATTCTTTATCGATCGGAATACCGGATGGGTAGTTGGTAACAATGGAGAAATTCTATCTACCAACGATGGTGGTGAAAATTGGGAGTATCAAGACAACACAACGAATCGGGATCTCTTTGGTATCCACTTTGTTGATTCCAAAACCGGTTGGATTGTTGGCGATGGAGGAATACTCCTACATACTAATGATGGAGGAAACAACTGGAGGTTACAACACCACTTTGGGGAACAGTGGCTAGCAGATGTTTTTTTCGCTGATTATCGCCATGGTTGGATTTGTGGAGTTAGTGGTCTAATTTACCATACTTCAGACAGTGGACAAACCTGGACAAGGCAAAAAAGTCACCAAGACAATTCCCTTAATGATCTTTTTTTCATTAACCNTAATGAAGGATGGNTTGTGGGTAGTCACGGCACAGTTTTGCATACAATTAACGGTGGAAAAGTTTGGCGNCCACAACAGTGTGAAACCNATTTCAACCTCAATGCAGTTCATATGGNGAGTCCAAAACTGGGTTGGATCGCAGGTGACCTTGGGATTATTTTAAGACACAAGGTCATTGACCCAATATAGCCCCAACTCACACACCATCTTATCTGATATTGTTAATAANNAGGTAACTGATGAATACCAACACAAATGATACACGCACAAATATTATCAACCTTCTAAAGATAAACGCCAAGATGACGATTAATGAAGTTTCGACACAACTCGATATGAGTTCAATGGGAGTACGACAGCATTTAAGTAGTCTTGAAAGAGAGGGTTTAGTTGAATATTATCGCCAAAAATCTAGTCGAGGACGACCAAAATATATTTATACTTTAACAGATCAGGCAAAAGAAATTTTCCCNGANTCATACAAAAGNTTCGCTATAGAAGTCTTAGAAGAAGCCGAAAATATTGGAGGTGGAGACTTAGTTAATCAATTGCTTACAAAACGTATGNAATCACAAATCCAAAGCTACGAAAAACGNCTTCAAGGTAAAAACTTAAACAAAAAAATAGAGGAACTAGCAAAGATTCGCAACGAAGAAGGTTACATGGCAAAAGTGAGCAAGGACGGAGATAATTATGCTTTGATTGAGTATCATTGCCCGATATCTATGATTGCAAAAAAATACCCGATCTTGTGTGAAACAGAGAGGGAGCTTTTTCAAAGAGTCCTTGGAGTTGAAATTAACCGTGAACACCATCTTATGTGTGGAAGCCATAAATGCAGTTACTATATCCAAACACAGATGCAAACATTAGAAAAAAAATGAAAAAGCAGGACGAAAACAGCTTCCAAAACCGACGGATGTTTTTCCAATCGGCTCTTCTCAAAATCACTGAGCCGATATCAGAACTTCTGAACTCGTCCCCACAGCAATTAAACCAAACGGAGAACTTTTTTCTGCGTCCTCCTGGTTCTTTACCTGAACATGAGTTCGTGAAAACTTGTCATCGCTGTAATCATTGCGTCGATGCCTGTCCAGCCGATGCTATTTTGCCACTGCAGCACGAGGATATAGACCTAATAGGAACACCCACCATTGATTCAAATCACCAGCCATGTGTTGTTTGCGCTTCACTTGTTTGCATGACTGTTTGCCCAAGCGGCGCACTCCAACCAGTAGAAGGTCATGAAATTGCTATTGGTTTAGCAGTAGTTAATCACGACTCCTGTTTGAATTCTCAGGGAATTAATTGCCGGTACTGTATTGAGATGTGCCCAATCGGTGAAACTGCAATTCNACAAGACTCTCAAAACAAAATNAGGGTTGANCCCGAAGGATGTATAGGATGTGGTGTTTGTCAGTATGAATGCCCCACCGATCCNAAATCGATNGTTGTGAAACCGCTTGCCNCACTCAGATGAAATCTACAAAAGCCATAGGGGTTTTTGCCTTTTTCACAGTCTTTCTAATTTTATCAGCCTCCTCACCAGCGCAAGTAAAGATTAAATCTTANCAATTTGATCAAACTAACATCACAGTTGGTGACCCCATCCAACTCAAATTGGTTATCGAAACATCCCCATCGTTTGNAATTCGCCTCGGCACTCTTGATTTAAGGAATAAGCCGCATATTGAAGCTAATCTCCCGATTGTAAAACGTCTTGTCTCCAATTCCCAAGTGGAAAAGGCAATTTATGAAGCAACTTATGAAATTCGTGCTTTTTCGGTCGGGGAACATGAGTTACCCCAACTCACCATTGAAATAGAAGACAAAGAAGGGAAAGAAACGCAGTTAGAAACACCTGCCTATTCATTCAAAGTAAAAAAAACTAAGCCAAATGATGCCATGGAGATCCAACCGATTAAACCACCGCTAACACCTGATGTAAACTGGGTTTCTAAAATCCTATTGATACTGTTTCTGATGTTGATAGTCACGATAGGTATCTCCTTTTATAAGCTCAGACGAAGTCAAGTTATCAATGAGCCAATAGAAACACGGCGAAAACAACCCGCACATGAAATTGCTCATCAACATTTAAACAAAATTGAACAAAAGAGGCTCATTGAAACGGGAAAGATCAAAATGTATCACACCGAAGTTGCAGATGCAACTCGATGTTATATAACGGATAGATTTGGAATCACTGCTTCAGAGTTAACAACTAGGGATCTTCTACAGAAACTTAACACCCAAGAAGAAATAAGCACAGAACAATTTCAGATGATCGGAAATTTCTTTAAAAACTGTGATTTAGTGAAATTTGCCAAGAACCAACCGAATAAAGCAGAATCACGTATTCGCATGGCGGAAATCCGCGAATTCGTTGAAAATACAAAACAGTTGTTAACCAATTCGACTGATTAGTTTAAGTCATTGATAGTATGGGTTTGTACCTGCAGCATGGTCTGTGGTATCGATGACATTGACAATTTCGGGGAATTCTTCCTGAATCATCGTTTGAACTCCTTGCTTTAAAGTGGCTGAGGCTTGTCCGCAACCTTGACAACCACCACCCATGTGTACATAAACTGAGTCTTCTGTTACGTCCAAAAGCTGGATATTCCCACCATGAGACGCAACAGAAGGATTAATTCTAGTATCGATAAGCTCTTGAATTTTCTGAGCTCTTGAATCATCCCAAGTTGGCTGATTCGGATTATCAACGCGAAAACCACTAGCATTCAAATCTTCAACATAATCAATAATGCTGCCTTTTAGACTATCCATACTCTGAGAATCAACTAAAACTTTAAGATCTCCTAGATCAATAACGACATCGTCTGGATGCAATTCAACTTCAAGCCCAAGGCTATATTCAAATGTGTTGGCGGTTCGGCCGGTAATACTAATGCGGAGACCTTCGACCTCAAGATCCTCACTGTCAACAATGGATTTGACCCTTTCTTTAGCGATCGGAGTCAGCTGAATAAGTTGGTCATTATTACTACCGGATGTTTCTACATCACTAGTTTGCTTCATTTTTTTAGATCCTTAGCCTAATTTGATAGGAGACCATTTTTTTAACGGTATGTTACCC
Organism: Candidatus Poribacteria bacterium; assembly: GCA_002697225.1. Next base: position 8,405 of record NZUQ01000006.1, on the reverse strand, counting down.
ATAAGAATTATACCATAATAACAACATCATCGATAACAATAATATCCGCTGATGTCAAACCTCAACTCGGTTCTCAATTATCAAACTTGATCGCAAAAATCACCATTTTTATCATAAAACTTCTGTAAATGGTTAATTGCTTCGATTTCAAGTTGTCGAATTCGTTCTCTTGTTACCTGTAACTTCTCACCAACTTCACGTAATGTCATTGCTTCTTCATTTTCAAGACCATACCGCATTTTCAGTATCTCCCGTTCCCGTTTTTTTAGTTTTCCGAGTAGCTGGTTCACTAAATCGTGATTTTCCATATCTGCAATAATGCCATTTTCAAGANTGGAATTCATATCCTCAATCNTATCAGCTATAGTGCTAGTCCGATCCCCATGTTGAAACGTCGTCTCGAGTGAGATCACATTGACACGATGTGACCAAATATTGACAATCTCTTCATAATCGATATTAAGCTTNCTTGAAAGTTCATCTGCCGTGGGGGCTCGCCCAAGGTTTCTACTCAGATTTATATAAACCGATTCTAATTTATGAATCCTNGCAACAACATGCGACGGCAAACGAATTGAACGAGAATAATTATCCAGNCTACGCATAACCCCTTGCCGTATCCACCATATGGCATAGGTGCTNAATNTGAAGTTTTTTCTATAGTCAAATTTCNTTGCCGCCTTTATCAAACCAAGGTTCCCNTCTTGNATTAAGTCTTCTAGCGGCACATTGTATCCTTGATATTTGGTAGCGACAGAAACGACCAGCCTGAGATTCGAACGAATCATTTGATTTAACGCTGATTCATCTCCATTTTCAATNCGTTTGGCAAGTTCTATTTCCTCCCCATGGGTTANCAANCNGTGTCGCGCCATACGNCTAAGCCAGTAACTNAGAGCGGAGNAATCATCCGATTCGTGAATCNGAGNCGGNNCNTAANCCTCTATAATATCGCCATCTNCAATGTCTGAANATGCAGACATTACTCGNCCTCCTACACCCATAAATNAANNAAANTCNATAGTAACACCNATATTTATATTTTGTCAAGTAAATANCTTAAAAAANCTTTATAACTTGTAAAGCAAAGGGTTTCTTGATACAATGTAAGCAGTCATAAATATTACGAGGTGGAATTTTGGATCCAGTGTTGAAAGAAACACGTGGAGAAATTGTGAATTTACTTAAAACCCGCCAAGGTGTGTCAGCAAACGAGCTTGCTGAAGAGCTGGAATTGCATTCAATGACAATTCGTCAACATCTTGCAATTCTGGAAAGCAATGGTTATATTCAGCGGACCAAAGTAAAATCCAATCGCGGCAGGCCAAAATTTTTTTACCACCTGACTCAAAAAGCGAAGGAGAAAATTGCCCCCAGCAGTTATCCCCAATTTGCTGTTGAATTACTTGACATCTTAGAATCAATTGATGGTTCGGAAAAAGTCGATCATCTTCTGCGTACACATGTAGAGAATAAAGTCCAAGCAGAAACTGAAAACTTTAAAAATAAGACCTTAAGGCAAAAGGTTGACATGCTTACCTCCCTCCTGGATGGAGAAGGCTACATGGTTGAATTAGAGGAAACATTAGATGCCTACCTCTTTAAAATGCATCATTGCATACTAAAAGAGGTAGCTCAAAAATACCATCAACTTTGTAATAGCGAGCTTGAGATGTTTTTGCAGTTGCTAGGTGTTTTTGTCGAACGAGTATGTCATATTATTGCTGAAGACAGCTACTGCAGCTATCGCGTATCCAAGCTAAACGTCATTTAAAACCAGCCAAGCAATTCACTAACAGCCGCTGTAATAAAAGCGGCTGTTTTTTTGTTTCCCACTACTTAATAGCCCCTAATCTAGCAATTCCAGCAAGCCCAGTTGTTACAATTGAAGTTTGAGTACTAATAAGAACGCTGACTTCATTTCTAAACCTAGCTGTACTTGTACCGTCTAAATTCTTCGATTTACCATTAAGTTGATCATTTCAAGACCACCATAATTAATCTGAATTAAGATACTTCACAACTAAGGACGTCTGACATTGGCAAATAACTCACAAAATCTACATCCCCCAAAGAGGAAGATCGATTTGGTTCCACCAAGTATATCGCTTGAAGGGCTGACTTTTGACACGGAGGCCTTGGAAAAAATCTCTGCTGGTTTAGCTTATCGCAATAAAATCTTTCCTGTTCAGTTAGAGGGAAATATTTTAACTGTCGCAATGGCAGACCCCCACGATGTTATCCTGATTGACGAAATCCGACTGATATCCAATTGTGAGGTTGAACCGATATTCTCAGATGAAGATGATATTGAGTCTGCGATTATTGATGCCTATGGAAAGACCGCCGGGGCAATTTTAAGTGAAGGAATTAGAGGACCAGCTGGTACTGTTTCCACAATTGCGCGTCAAACCATTGGTGACTTCGGAATTAGCGAACAAGATCTGTTACAAGATCCAACGGTTGTTAACGCCGTGGATCAGATGATTATTGATGCCGTTCGCGCCGGAGCAAGCGATATTCATATTGAGCCATTTCCAGGTGAAGTCAAGGTAAGATATCGCGTGGATGGTGTACTTGAAGAACAGGCGCCACCACCAGCACAATTGCAGTGGGCAATTACGGGTGTCGTGAAAATCATGGCAGATCTGGATGTCGCTGAACGTCGAATCCCACAAGACGGCAAAATTGCCAAAGAAATCCTTAGTCTCGGTAACCGACAAATCGATCTACGTGTCTCGACCGTACCGACAATTCATGGTGAAAGTGTCGTCTTACGAATTCTTGACAGGCAATCAATTTCCTTCGGTTTGAAGGAACTTGGAATGATGGACGATAACCTTGAGCAATTCCATGCAATGATTAGAAACCCACATGGAATTATCTTAGCAACCGGCCCAACTGGTTCCGGGAAGACAACAACACTTTACGCTTGCCTTCAGGAAATCAACACACCTGAAGTAAAAATTATTACCGTTGAGGATCCTGTTGAATATGAATTGGAAGGTATCAACCAAATGCAAGTAAACCCAGCAATCGACGTGACTTTTGCTTCTGGGCTACGACACATTTTGCGACAAGATCCGGATAAAGTACTGATCGGAGAAATCCGTGATTACGAAACAGCTGAAATGGCAATTCATACTTCACTAACCGGACACTTGGTGTTTAGTTCTTTACACACCAACGATGCTCCATCAGCTGTTACGCGACTAATCGATATGAAAGTTGAACCCTATCTGATTGCCTCGACGCTTGAAGGAGTAGTCGCACAACGGTTGGCACGTCGTGTATGTTCATATTGCAACGAAATGTATCATCCAAGCGCTGAAACTGCACAAGAAATGACTGGTGATCCAAACGCAGAGATCTCACCCGACCTAATGATACCACGTGCAGTTGGTTGTAAGGAATGTAATGGCAGAGGNTATAAAGGACGGATTGGACTTTTTGAGGTATTCATGATGAACGAAGAGATTCGCGATCTCGCTCTCGAGCATGCATCATCCAGCCAGCTCAGACGCGCGGCATTNCGAGCTGGAATGCGNAGNCTGCGNGAGGACGGGTGGAATAAGNTTCTATCAGGATACACCTCNGTTGAAGAGGTTTTGCGATTNACACANGAAGACGAACTGANTNTGGAAGGAACCGCTTGATCAAACAAGCGAGAANANNNGAATGCCCCGATTTCGATACCAAGCACTGACAAATACTGGATCAACGGTTAGTAACGTAGAAGATGCCAACTCAAAAGCTGAACTTGTGTCCAGTTTAAAGATCCGAGGCTATTGGCCAACAGACATTNTTGAAGACATCGAGNGCAATGATGATGAGGAAAGCAAGTTCCGGTTTTCAATTCGTCGTCGTGTCAAACCCAAGGATGTAGAGTTTTTNACCTATCAGATNGGGACTTTGATTAATTCACATATTCCGCTTGCTCGTGCCTTNGATATTACACTTGAACAAATAGCAAGNNTCACACTGCGTCAAGTGATCCATCAGGTCAAATATGACGTTGAGCATGGATCAACCTTTGCTAACGCCTTAGCAGAACACCCAAAAGTGTTTTCGGATCTCTACATTAACATGGTGAAAGCAGGTGAAGCAGGTGGTGTTCTTGGTGTGGTGCTCGCTCGATTAGCAGAATTTGCTGAAGGACAGAGACACCTCAAAAATGAGGTGGTCTCTGCTCTTTTCTACCCTGCAGTTCTGTTCGCTTTGAGTGGCTTGGCGATTGCGGTATTGATGGTCGCTGTTGTGCCTAAATTTACCGTTATGTTTGAGGACATGGGAACCCAGCTGCCGCCTCTGACAAGAGGATTAATCGGCTTCGCCAACTTTGTCAGTGGTTTTTGGTGGATAATCTTGATTATGATTATTGTGCTCTCTATCGCTTTTAGTCGGTTTATTCAACTGGAAAATGGCAGATTAATCTTTGATAGGATCAAAATTCGGCTACCGTTGATCGGNCAAGTCTTCAATTCGTTCGCTATCATTCGTTTCACACAAACGATGGCNACACTTATGGAGAATGGNGTCACCCTCTTGCCTGCNCTTCGTGTTGTGAAGGATACAATTGGAAATAAGGTATACAGCAATGCTGTTTTAAGCGCAGAACAAGAAATTGAGCGGGGATCAACGCTNGCACGAGAACTGGAGCGTAACAAGGTGTTCCCNCCGGTCGTAATGCATATGATATCGGTGGGTGAAGAATCAGGATCGCCCCAGCAAATGATGTCTAAACTCTCAGAATACTATGATTTGGAAACCAAAAAGAATTTGGAGAGATTAACAAGTTTAGTTGGACCACTTGTTATCTTGTTTATGGGGGTAATTATCGGATTGATTGCTTTTGCCATTATCGACCCAATTCTGAAAATGAGTGCAAGCATTGGCTAGCANGGTCCAAAAATGAGTTTGTGTGTTAAATCTAAAGGCTGAAATGAATATAGGTCTCAAAGGGAAATAAAATGATAAAGAAATTAGTCTGCCGATTTTTNCCAATTAATACGTTGGTAAATCGCAGGGTTAATCTTTGGGCTATGNTAGCTCGCCNGTTCCGTGGGGAATCTGGTATGACACTGATCGAGGTCATGATTGTAATCGTAATTTTAGGTCTTTTGGCAACTGGTATTGCNGTTAATGTCCTTCCAAAACGAGAACAAGCTAAGGAAGCCAAAGCAGTACAGGATATTGCTGCATTGGAAAATTCGTTCCAGATGTATTCTCTTGACGTNGGCGATTATCCATCGACAGAAGATGGNATACAATCGTTGTGGAGNGCGCCACAACCAGCCCCTGACAATTGGCGAGGCCCCTATATCCAGAAACCAAATTTCANTGATCCATGGGGAAATGAATATGTTTATGTTTACCCTGGCAATCACGAAGGTTACGATTATGATCTCTATTCTCTTGGGAAAGATACCCAAGAAGGGACCGAAGACGACATCACCAGTTGGATTATTGAGGAAACCCAGTAAACCTGCAGACGCGTTTTTTCTTNCCTCNNAGGGTTTCACACTGGTTGAGGTTCTAATTGTTTTGACGATAATAGTCCTGATTTCGACGGTAGCGGCACCGTCATTCAAGGGTTTTTCAGCCTCTTCACGACTAAAGTCTGATGTCCATGCCATTCGCGATCTGATGGGGTTTGCACGGGATACTGCCATCACTGAACACGTACCATATTTTGTTATGTTCGATCTCGACCAAAATCAGTACTGGCTTGCTGATAGTGAGACATTTGATGTTGATGGAGAAATTGGGATATTGCCGACAAGTGAGGCAGTCGCTGCCAATACAATAGAAGAGCAAGCCAACACCGTTTCTCGAACAAGTATGATACTGATGCGTCCTCGAGAGATGACCCAAGGAATAACTATAGCTGAAATTAATGTTCAGCACGGAACCCAATCTATTCAGAAAGATACAGGGANAGATTACATTTATTTTTCGNCAAATGGGTCAGCGGAAGATGCAATTTTAATGTTCGAAAACTCAACAGAAACCCTCATGCGTATCAGCGTGGATGGTGGAACCGCTAACATCAAAGTTGATGAAATAAAAGATGATGAATATGAAAAATAATCAGACAAACATATCCATTGAAAGTGGTTTTACTCTAATCGAGATTTTAGTTACTTTGACAATTTTGACGCTTACAATGCCAGCCTTAATTCGATCTTTCGGCCAAGCACAAAGAGAACAGGCACTCTCCGAAAATAAAACGACGGCACTTTACCTCTTAAAGTACCAGATGGCCTTGATTGAGTCAGAGGGATTCCCAGAAATTGGCAGCGATAATGGTGAATTTGGTGAAGGGTCACGTTACACTTGGANCTCTGAGATTGCAGATNTTGAATCAGAAGAGATCGANGGACTCCGAAGCATCAACCTGACGGTTATTTGGCAGGAACAAGGAAAAGAAAAATCGATCTCGGTAGCCACACTAGTATCTGACCGCCAACTGCCACAACAAAGCCAAGANGGATCTTCCGGTACANGATAATCANCGAAACAATAGTCATGGACACCAAAAAAAATTGTNTTGAGAACTGTACGGTTGAACCCGGTTTCACATTAATAGAACTGTTGGTTTCCGTAACTATTATGATGATTATGGGTGGGGCCGCTTACTCNACCTTCAACAGCGTAATCAAGATTTACCAGAAGTCAGGAACGCGAATGGTATTAACCCAAAAGTGTCGTATTGCATTGGATTACATTACCGCTGACCTATCTAACTTACAAGCCATCGAAGGAGATGAAAACCTGCTAATTGTCTCCCAAGACAACCCTAGTGAGGAAGCAATAGGTGATCAGGATCTGGTAAGTTTCGTCACTCTTCTACCTTCTGATCCGGATCCCGTTCTCTCGCAACTCAATGCATCAAATGAACTGGAAGAAGAACAACAAGAAAGCTTAATGACTGATGTTAAAAGAGTTGCGTATTACATTGGGCCGGATCCCACAGGGCTTGAAGAAAATTCTGAAGAACGAGGATCAAGGTTAACAGATGATAGTCAAGAAAACCAACAGACTGTTCTTCTTCGTATTACAACGACAAGCCTTGATCCCGAGACCGTAATATTACCATTGCTTGAATCAGGAACATTGCCGGTGGAAGATGAGGAAGGTAATCCGATTCAGGTCGACGTTGTACCATTGATTGATCAAATTTTATCGTTCGACCTAAAATATTATGACGGGGAAGAACTATACGACTCATGGGAAGATGAGGAACAAATTCCAAAAGCAATACAGGTAACTATCTCAATGTCTGCGGATGCAGATAAGATAGAGGATCAAAGTCAAGACGTCCAAACTAGCCAAGACATTCAAAATAATTTGGTCACGCAGTCAACAATGGTGTATCTGTTGATGAGTGCTAATTTTAGTGACCCAACAGCTATGACNTCACNATAAAGAAAAGCTATATTGACAAAAGCGATGGCTCATTTTAGAGAAGAGATGCTAATGACAANANTTTNGGTAATNTTTCGGTATATTATGTCGGCGTTGATACTCGTTGCAACTGGTTGTGCTTTTTTTCAAGACACCCCAGTAGCACCAAACGAAACGCCGTTTTTTGATAGCATTAGTCCAATTGCTGTCCTNCCNGGCCAACCTTATTATACAGAACAGGACATATACCTGATCGCTCANGCNACAGATCCCGATGATGATACATTGACTTATNAATGGCANATCACTGAGGTCAAAGAAAAACACATAAACNGTGAAAACGACTCTCCCGAAACAGAGATGGACGTCAGCGAGATGATAGTCGACGTTGGTCGTGGAGGTGCGCAAATTCGCTTTTCCTCACCTCGCGTTGGAAACTATCTTGCTAAAGTAACTGTTACAGATGAAGCNGGGCATGCTATTTCTGAAACCGCTTTAGTTGAAGTAACCTCCGCTAACCATCCACCAGTCTTCAACATTGAGAGTTCAGTCGTTGTTAAGCCTGAACCGCCATATGTTATCGGTCAAGAAATTGTCTTTGTTGCCAATGTTAACGATGTTGACGCTACGGATGCTTTGACCTATGATTGGAAAATAACTAACCAACGGAACAAACCAGTTGAAGAAGGCCTGATGGTTAGTGATAACGGGGTTTGGATCCAATTTAAAACTGATAGACATGGCAGTTATGTTGCTAGCGTGACCGTTGATGACGGTAAGGGAGGAAAAGCCCATTCCTTTGCTATTTTTGTTGTTGAAGGTAAAAACGATGTTCCAATCAGCAAGAAAGAAGAAGAGGAAGAGGAAGAGGATGAAGAAGAAGAGGATGAAGAAGAGGATGAAGAAGAGGATGAAGAAGAGGATGAAGATGAGGATGAAGATGAGGACGAATAAGGGAAAAAACTATTATTACTGAATTTATGTGCTACATTCAGTGC
>NZUQ01000005.1 GCA_002697225.1 Candidatus Poribacteria bacterium | reverse complement strand
ATACTGAAGCGATTAACCACGATCCTGCTATTACCTTCTTTCAAACTGGTTCGCAAATTTCCGGTCGGCCTTCAATGGGAGCGTGGATCAGTTACGGGCTGGGAAGCATGAACAAAAATTTGCCAGATTTCTGTGTGCTTGTCACCAAAGACAAAGGTGGACAACCACTCTATTCCCGGCTCTGGGGGAGTGGGTTTCTGCCGTCAAAATTCCAAGGAATTCAGTTTAGGTCCGGTAGAGATCCAGTGCTTTATCTAACCAATCCCGATGGTGTATCGCCAGCCTGTCGTCGTTTAATGCTGGATCGTCTCCATGATTTACATCAACTGCAGTACGACCGAGAAGTTGATCCAGAAATTCAAACTCGGATGGCCCAATACGAAATGGCTTATCGTATGCAAACCTCTGTCCCAGAAGTGATGGATCTCTCTGGAGAGCCAGATTATATCTTTGACATGTATGGCTCCGATTCACGAACACCAGGCACATTCGCAGCCAATTGCCTTCTCGCCCGAAGACTAGCCGAACGGGACGTACGCTTTATCCAACTTTATCACCAAGGCTGGGATCAACATGGGGGATTGCCTAATGCTATTCGTCAACAGTGTAAGGAAACAGACCAAGCTTCCGCCGCTTTGGTTTCTGACCTGAAACAGCGCGGGATGCTTGAAGACACACTGGTTATCTGGGGAGGAGAATTCGGGCGTACAAGCTATTGCCAAGGAAAGCTAACAAACACCGACTATGGGCGCGATCACCATCCGCGGTGTTTTACAGTTTGGTTNGCTGGCGGNGGAATCAAGCCGGGAACAACCTACGGGGAAACCGATCCTTACGGGTATAATATCGCCCAAAATCCGGTTCATGTGTATGACTTTCAAGCAACCCTACTGCANTTGTTAGGTATTGACCACGAACAAATGACTTTCAAGTATCAAGGCCGACATTTCCGTTTAACTGATGTACACGGGAACCTCGTACACGATATTTTAGCCTGATAGTATTTAAATCTGGCGGATGAATTTTTGGATTCTGCTTCTTTCCCCTAATTCAACTTCACCGACGTAAATGTCACCGTGTGAATCGACCCAGAGACCGTGTGGACCACCAATAAACTCTCCTGGTTGATCACTCGATTTTGCTCCACCCCATTGGGTAATCAATTCTTTTTCCAGAGAATAGATGCTCAACTGATGAGTCAGTTCAGCAATGTAGACGACATCATCTTCCTTGTCAAAATAGACCGTGTTTGGNCGTAACAGGTCTGTCCATTCAGTNAAGAAATTTCCGTCTAAATCGAAAATCTGGATACGGTTATTTTCGCGATCACAGACCCACACACGATCATCCTTGTCGATTCGAACGCAGTGCGAGATACTGAACTGTCCGGGCCCATCACCTCGTTCTCCCCATGATAATATCAACTCTCCATCAGCTGAATAACGATGAACCCGAGCATTACCATATCCATCGGAAANGAATATATCACCATTGGAAGCGACATCAATGTCAGTTGCTAGATTGAAAGGATCACCATCATNTATNCCNGTTTGCCCTGGTGTTCCTAGGGTCATTACCAGTTTGCCTTCAGAATTGAACTTATGAACGCAATGCGTACTGGCATCNGTACAATAAACATTATCATTGAGATCAATAAAAATACCGTGTGCTGTTTTGGGTTCAAGAATACCTTCTCCCCATACCCCTANCATATTTCCCTGTCGATTATAAACGACAAGGGGATGGTCATTGCGGGAATAAACATAAACATTATCTTTTGAGTCGCAAGCAACTGCTGGAATCCATCCCATTTCCTGATTATCAGATTGCGCCAGCCATCCTTCTTCAACTTTATAAGAGTATTTACCAAAACCGAATATCATTATCTAATCTCCCTCTCAATTTCATTCTGAAAATTAGGTTTTCTGTTCTTTNATTTCGTTAAGGGGTTTAGCACGGATAAAAATCTTAGCGCCATGAGATACATCCTCTGGAGTTTCTATGCCACAAAGCCAGTTCCACGTCAGTTGACGTCGTCTGCTGTTGCGATAGGATTCGACTTCAGTTACATACGGATGCCGGCCTCTTGCCCTATACGGCGGTGTTTTTTCGGTATCGCTCTCATTCCAATCACGTCTTGGACGTGTATTCCGGAAATAAGAAAACTTGATCATCCCACGACGTTTATTGTTCAACTTCGGGCCGGCTTTGTGCCAAATACCATAATGCGTCAAGACCACAGTTCCCGCAGGAATAGTCAGTGAGACTTGCCCTAAAATATCACCGTAATGCGCAATTGCTTCTCGGTCAATTAGCCGATGGTGTGAACCAGGCAGAACCATGGTTGGTCCATCCTCAATTTCCACTTTTTGTGGATAATAATAGCATTGGAGATGATTGACACCGTAGCCGTATTCCGATAACCCATCGGAATGCCACGTTTGTCCCGTATGTGTTCGTTCAAACAAATGATGGTGTGCCGAAATTGGCACCAAAAAATTTTCTCCCAATAAAGATCTCGCTACACCTGCAACTTGCGGATTAAGAAGCACTTGTCGCCGAAAGCTATCTTGCTGGACAAATTCGTTCACACCTCCACCGGTTAAGTCATTGCATTCCTGGTTGAAAGGTTCGGAGATTACATTTTCCAAAATGACATAGCCATTAGCAATAAAATCCATTACAGCATCGTCATTCATCGTTGGTTGGATATCTGTCTGCATGGTTTATAACTTTCTCCTCGGCATTTAGACAAGTTTTTCTAAGATAAATTCATAACCCAAATAGTCATTATCCGCATCTGAGAAATGATGCAATTTTGTAATTGGGAATTGCACGATTCTCCAACCATCTTTGACTGCATCAATCACAGACGCATATGGTAAATCCTGTGACGCAAGTTTCGGTTCATCTGGTTCCATTGGATCGTATGAAGCCCAACTTGCTATGCCAGAACGCATGTTAGTGGATTTTGAGTAAAGATAAAGAACCATCTGTGTTGGGGTGGTTACGAGTTTTTGAAGACGCTCTAAATCTTGATCCGTCAGGTTCCCTTCCTTAAGCTTTTGGCGACATAATTGCAACTGGCTTATTAATTCTTTTTCCATGTTAACCTGATTCAATCTAGTAGGTATACTATGTAGCTCCCATTTTGAAATGAAAAAAGTAAAAAGTCAATCAAAAAGGTATAGGCATCAATTCCGTCTGAATTAGTCTCACAGTGTGATTGTCTAAAATGTAGCCGAAGTGTTATAATTTCCAAATAATTTTTACAATCAAACTCAATTTTTGGAACGGCAATGACACAAAATACTATTACAGAAACNAGTCTTACNAACTTAAACCCAACGCATCAGGGCAAAGTGCGTGACTTGTATGAGTTCGAAGANAAACTNTTAATTGTTTCAACTGANCGTATCTCCGCTTATGATTTTGTNCTNCCNAATGGGATACCTTACAAAGGACAGGTACTNACGGGAATATCTGAGTTTTGGTTCGATTACACCGAACTTATTGTCAAAAACCACATGATTACGACTAATCCANCGGANTATCCTGGNATCCAGCAGTCCGACATACCAATGCTGNNTGGGAGATCAATGTTNGTACAAANAGCTAACCGNATTGATATTGAATGTGTGGTACGAGGCTACATCGCTGGATCTGCTTGGAANGAGTATCAAGCNGATGGAACAGTCTGCGGCGAAAAATTGCCGGGAGGGTTGATTGAATCGGAAAAGCTTCCAGAATTAATCTTCACACCTGCGACCAAAGCTGAACAAGGTGATCATGATGAAAACATNTCCATCCANCGGATGNAAAACGAGATTGGGGTTCAACTGACGGAAAAACTAATTGAAACTAGTTTNGAGTTGTTTCAGTCAGCTAGTGCGCATGCGGATAGNGTTGGNCTNATCTTATGTGATACTAAATTTGAGTTCGGTCTAATCAACGAAGAACTAATTTTGATCGATGAAATATTCACACCAGATTCATCTCGCTTTTGGCCGAAGGATTTATATAATCCTGGTGGACCGCAACAAAGTTTTGATAAGCAATTTGTGCGTGATTATCTGATGGAGATTGGCTGGAATAAGCAGCCACCTGTGCCACAACTATCTGATGAGGTAGTTCGCAAAACGAGTGAAAAATACTTAGAAGCATACCATTTGATCATTGGTTCGGAATTGGGCTAAGTTGTTTTTTTGTTGATGAGTTAGCTTTTTATAATATGTTCTCAGGCTAGCCNTTTTTTGAATCAGAACAAATCTCAACCAAACCGGTAGTTTTGCGTCTAACACAGTTCGAATGGAAAAATAGCAGGAGAGTCGGCAACTGTCTTGCTGATTTATTGGGGTTTTAGGGGGNCATNATTGTCTGTTTTTGGAANTTTTAAACCACAGGNACTACGAATACACAATGCCATATGTTTCTGTGTAATTATCTTTATAATCTGCAATCAATTTGTTTGGGGACAACAAAAGGGATTTCAAGTTAATCCGCAAGCCATTGACAACATGGATGGAGATTCGGTTTTTAGTCCAAATGGTGATGGTGTACAAGATAAATTGTTAATTGTACTCACTATGGATGGAACAACAGGTGAATATCGTATTATCATTGATGTACATAGCCCCGGTGGAGTTGGTCAACCAGATGGTAAATTCGAACCTGATGACGACTGGATGGTGATGGGAGATTTTGGCCCAGGGCCACCGAATTCGGCCGAAAAACGCATTATAATTCATGAGTGGGATGGNAGGAATCACCATTCTAATCAAGATGCAACGTTGCGCCAATTACAGGACGGCACATACGAGATTCAGATAGAAATCGACTTTTTTCGTAATGATGAATTCAATCCGTCAACCCCTGAGCATACTGTCAAGCTTACCTCGGTGATTGACACGAAATCCCCACAAACTTCTGCTAACCTCAGCCGGGCACAATTTTCACCAAACGGTGATGGTCGTCAGGATATCAACACACTTTCGTATAGCATNGCTGAGGATCTTACAACCCTCGAACTCGAATTCGCCAATCTAACAAATCGACCTCCAATTTCCTTAACCGATCTTACTTCTGGCAATCACACCTTCTTATGGAATGGCAAAGACGGACTCAACCAAACGATTACGGATGGCAACCACACACTTCAACTCAAAGCAACCGATCAAGGAGGTAACACCTTAACNTCCCCAGTNAGTCAAATTCANATTGATACAGANCCTCCTATCATCGCCCAAATTNCCCCCGCNAATAGCTCCTACCAGAAGACNGCAGTCAGCCAGATCGTTGTTAGCTTTGAATCAGATANCAGTAGCANTATCAACTTCGATGAGACATTATTAACTCTTAAAAACTCNAATGACACAAATATTGCCGGATCTCTTGAATCCTCAGGAAATCAGTTAANGTTCTCACTTGCAAATCAGATGGATACNGTTGACGAAAACGATGTATACACAGCAACAATTACAGGTGTTGANCTGGCAGGAAACAAGATGCAGACTTCCTCAACCTTTACATTTGATACGGTTGTGCCTGCAATTACAGAGATCAAGGTNAATGATAGCCCTGCCACCNCCGGNGTAAANGCTCAAGTTAACTATGTTGAAGCTATACTGAACGACAGTGTTGGATTGAACCTNTTAGACACGACAATCCGTCTAATCCAAAACGGTGGAGAAATCGCTGGTCAGCAAACTGCGATCAACGAAACCACAATTCGTTGGGTGTTGACTACCCCNCTAGCAACNGATGGTTCTNCTGATGGCGCCTANGAAATTTTAGTTTCNGCAGCGGATTTAGCAAGTAACACAAGCCAGCGTCGGATTAACTTCATTTATGATACACAGAAACCGAAACTGGCATCAATTTCACCAGCTGATTACACAAATCTACCTGTGAAGACAATCACTGCAAATTTCAGTGACCCCAACGGAAGCGGTATCAATTTCAACACAAGCAGACTAATCCTCAAAAAAGATAACGTTTTAGTTAATGGAACAACTGCTACTAATGGTGATACGCTCGAATTTCAGTTGGATGAACCTTTGGAGATGTTAGATGGCACACAGGATGGGAGATACACCGTTGACCTCAAATACGTCGATATAGCGGGCAATTCGCAGAATGACATCATTGATTTGATCTACGATACTCGCCTGCCTGTACTGCAATCAACAACACCAGCAGTAAATACAACCGTTTCTTCATTAACTCAGGTGATGGTTGTTCTCAATGATCAGCTGAGTGGGATAGACCTCTCCAGCACACAAACAGGGCTTTCTCATAATGGCACACAAATAGGGGCAACCGTTCGTTACATTGGAAAGACAACAGTTGGCCTGATTATAGCTGAACCGATTAGTCAAGCTGGTGAGTATGTGATTGAAGTCACGCCAGTTGATTTCGCTGGCAATGTTGGTGCTAATACAAAGATCCCATTTTTCTTCACTGAAGCAACACCCACGATCGGTTTGGTTCCGGATGTGATTGATCCGGTTAGTGACCTGACAAATCTTACAGCTCAGATCTCGAATTATGTTGGGCCTAAAATCGATTTCTCAAAGTCAACAATTACCCTTAAAACTGCTGAAGGTGAAATAGTCAGTGCTAATCCAATCGAAAATGATGGTTTTGAGCAGTTGCAGTGGAAGATTCAAAACCAATTGCCTGCCGATGGATCGGCGGATGGTAGTTACGTTTTAAATGTAAGCTATGTTGATGTAGCTGGCCGAAATTTCTCTGAAGATTTTCCAGTTATATTTGATACGCAGGCACCGAAAATCACAGATGAATCTAGGCCTGAAGATCGAAATGTGTTAGCAACTAATCAAGTTTTAGTAGAATTTGAAGTTATCGATCTATCAAGTGAGATAAATTTCTCATCTTCAACTGTTCAACTTCTGAATCAAGGTGGAACACCAATTCAAGGTGAAACTGAAAATAATGGAAAAAACAAGATTTCCTTTAGTTCTGCCTTGCTAACGAGTGCTGGAACGTATGTGCTAAACATTACGCTAGCTGACATCGCTGGTAACATTGGTGTGACCCAGCAATTTAATTATCAACTCGAAATTGCTGCGCCAAGTGTTGCTTCAATTACACCAGCCAACCGATCAAAGGTACAAGAGTTAAAACAAATTACAGTTGAATTGATTGATGGCAATGGAGCAGGGCTTGATTTCTCCAGTGATGCGACGTCGGCTGAACTTCGAAATTCTAGCGGTCAGTTAGTTGATAGCAAAACAACCAACAATGGAATTGACAAAATTACTATTAAGACCGTACCAGAACTTCTAAAAGATGGTAGCGATGACGGTGAGTACACGGTTAGCATCCAACCAATTGATAAGCGTGGGATGGTTGGCGATGCCCGTCAATTCTCGATCAACTACGATTCACAGAATCCAGTTATTACATCGATAACTTCTATTGATACAACCAAAAACATTTCTTATTTCAATCAACCAGTCAATCGTTTCGAAACTGTCGTTACTGATTTAGGTTCAGGCATTGATTTCAGTCAATCTTCAGTCCAAATATTAGATGTTAACAGTAAAGTAGTTGCGGGTACTCAAGGACATGACAAAAATAACAACTTCTGGTTGCAATTGGATCAACCATTTACACAGGTTGGAAATCAAGATGGTCAGTACGTAATTCGCGTTAAAGCAACTGATAACGCAGGAAACAGTGTTACTGAAACCTTTAAGCTGCATTATGACACACAACCTCCATCAACTGATCTCAACGCCTACCCGAAACAGGTCAGCTCACCAGTAGACAAAATTTCTATAAATTTCACCGATCCGAGTGGTGTAGATTTCTCCCAAACTTCTATAGTTTTGTTTGGTCCCAACGGCAGTTCGGTTACTGCGAACCAAACGACTGACGGCAAAAAGGCAGTCTCCATTCAATTTGATATGTTAGAAACTGATGGTTCGGACGATGGTACCTATCAAATACAAGTTAACGCTGTAGATGTGGCGGGTAATGCGTCAAGTTTCGTCCAGCAGTTTCTATATAGCACTCAGAAACCGGAAATAGCTTCAACGACACCAGAAGATTTTGGTGTCGTCAATGAGTTGGGAACTGTTTCGGTGAATCTTATAGATCGAAGNGGTAAGGGGATCGATTTCGNTCAGTCCAAGGTNAANCTACTGGATNCAAATGGGAAGTTAGTTGTCGGTCGACAAGAGGTGGACGAGTCCCAATCGATTATCNATTGGGTGCTAAAACAGAAGCTACCTCGGGATGGGTCTGCTGATGGGGAATATACAATCCAGATNTCAGCAGTNGATTTAGCTAAAAACAGTGTGGACAGCAAAATGACATTTACTGTTGACACCATTGTACCATCTATTAAGCAAGTGCAACTCGACACAAAAAAACCGACCGANTTGAAAGATCAGTTAGTTGTGGTTNAAGAAACTTTTTCCAGTATAACCGTTGTCCTTTCTGATGGAGGTANTGGAGNCGACCTGAATGGAACCACAGTGCANCTAGTTGATCCGCANGGAGAAGTAATTGGNGTTAACCTAATTAGCAATAAATCTGATAGTATCACGGCCAGTTTTTCGACACTACATNAAGTTGGAACGTACAAGNTTGGGATTTCTCCAAAGGACAATGCTGAAAATGTCGGTCATATGGTTGAATACCAGTTTCATCTTGATCTCCAATTACCAACAGTCTCCAAAATTGAGGTTGNGGANTTTNNCAACNAAGTTACNGCGACCTTGAGNGGATCAAACCTCAATACCTCATCAAATGGTTCGTCAATCGTTGTAATGGGGNCGCAAGGAGCAGTTGATGGCCAGATNNCGAGATCGTCTACACAAGTCGTGTGGTCACCACTTCAGCTTGAAACTGACGGATCAGATGATGATATCTACACTATTACAGTGACGCCGATTGATGTGTTCGGTAGATCTGGANCGCCTCGAATNCAGAAANATATATTCGATACACAAGAACCGGAGATCATTTCTATTACAGTGGTTGACCTAAACCAACCAGTTTCTTATCTTAGTACCTCAATTTCACAGATTGCCATGCAAGTTCAGGATTTGGGGCCGGCGGAACTCGAAATTGGCAACCAAAAGATTAAGTTGCAGAACGAATCTGGGAAACAAATTNCAGCTACCTCCACGAATGATGGCAACGAATGGGTATTCTTAACACTTAATCAACCATTGGTAACCGATGGTTCAGATGATGGNGGTTACNCTGTNACTATTGATTTAATTGATAAAGNCAGTAATAAGAAACAAGTTTTACACCAAATTACTTACGATACACTGGCACCAACTTTGANCAGTACTATTCCGGCGAACAACTCAGAAATTCGAGAAACAATTACTTCTATTATTGCAAATGTCGAAGACGCAGGAGATAGCAAGATTGATTTCGCTCAGACTACATTGACGCTTCTAAATCAGAATGGTAATTCCGTTAATGGTGAGTTTAGTCATGATGGTCAATCCAAGCTTACTCTGGAAATTGATGGTCTAAAGGAAAGTGGAACTTATACTGTTCGGGTTGAGTTAATAGATCGTGCTGGTAACACGATGACAAGTGAAAATCATTTCCTTTACTTAATGCATTTGCCGTCTGTTAGTTCGACGATACCCAAGACGTCCCCAGCTGAAGAAGCTTTTACNAATGAATCNTTTGGTCAAGTTGAGTTAAAACTTGATAGTGGNAAATCNAACCTTTCAACGATTTCACTAGTTGGNCCTAGTGGCAAGNTTATGCCAGGGCANCAATCGCGATCTGGTGATCGCTTGGTCTATGANCTCTTCCAGAAACCAACGGAAGATGGAANCAATGATGGACAATATACCATTGTTTTCACTCCCGTTAATAGCAATGGGGGGCAAGGTGAGCCTCAAAACTTCACNTTTACCTATGACACGATTATTCCTGAAATTNTGGAAAATTCAATTAGTATGACTGTTGTTGAACCNGGTGTAAACAACTCGCTTCTGGAACTTCAGGTAGNAATGTTTGATGATGAACCNAGTTCAAGTCTTGATTGGGAAGACNACAAAGTNGCATATATTCANCTGTTTCAAATAGCTGCNGANGGATCTAANTCAGAGATTGCCGGNGTCGAATCAATTGATGAGGANGCCAACACCGTTTCGCTGATTTTAACCAAACCGCTNGCCAGTGATGGGGGNCAGGATGGCAACTANCTGNTTCAANTTACTGCCAAAGANCAAGCAGGGAATTTGTCCAAAGTATTCGAATATGATTTTATCTATGANACACGACCACCTGTGATTGACGTCGCTGCCCTGACATTGAATGAGCAACCGCTCATTTTAANCGCTAATGATCCGNATTATCCTTCGGTTGCTGGGCGTGGCGCNTCAGTATCGATTATAACTAAAATGTCCGATGCGGGACAAGGTGTTGACTTGGCTAGATCGTCGATCCTAGTTCGTTCTCCGAATGGAACTGAGGTGGCTGGAGATGTTGTGCATAACGGTNTAGATCAAGTTACTTTCAAATCTGCCGGTTTGCTGACAAATGAAGGAATGTATAAAATCAATATTACGAGTGCGGGCTTAGATCCTGAGAAACTTGGTTTTCAACCTACTACCACGCTTGCCACAGAATTTCTCTATGAGATAACACCACCGGTTATTCAATTGACTGATCGAGGTGATACAGAAGTTAAGGATGATCCACTTAGACTTCGTGGNACAGCTNTTGATTCTCCACAGAATAGTATTCCTGCTTCTGGAGTTGTTAGTGTGGAAATTATTGGGAAAAATCCTGAGGGTCTTGATATCGACCCTGTTTTAGCNGATGACGTCAGCCAAGGAAGCCAAGAGCCGTGGAGCCTTTGGGAAATTGATTATCTNCCACCAACTTCTGGTGAATACGTCCTCAGTATTCGTGTTACGGACCGTGCAGGAAANGCTGAGGTCTACGAAGAGTTAACNGTCGATTTTACTGTTTCCCTTGGATTTAANGACGAGACGTATTGTTGGCCTAATCCACTTCGGAAATCTCAAGGAGANATAGCACATATCTCCTTCGATCCTAATGTTTCAAATNATGAGACTGTTGATATCACCCTGAGTATATATGATTTTGCCGGTTATTTGGTCTATAAAAAAGATTATCCCAGAATGCAAGCAGGNCGTACAGATCAAATTGTAACATGGAATCTCAANAANGATTCAAATAGGAGTGTAGCTCGAGGAATATATATCTTCCGACTGGAAGCAANTCGNGNGGACGAAAATNCAAATGTTATTGGCAAGATTCTCGTTGTCGAATAGGCAACGCCAATTCATTTTGGTGCTACAAATACCATGAAANTAGCANACAAATCAATACTGACAATTGATGTTGATCATGAGAAGGAAACTTGAATTGAAAAAACGGCTTCTGATTATACTTTTGTTCATTGNAGNAACTGCCGCTTGGTCTNTTGAGATTCATGAANAAGCGGGAACGACTGCAGCAGCATTTCTGAAANTTGACAGTGGTACTCGTCCTATGGCCATGGGAGGTGCATTCACAGGTTTGGCNAANGANATTAATACNTTATTCTGGAATCCNGCNGGATTGACCTCAATTGAATTNCGNGAGTTTTCAGCAATGCAAAACTTTTCTATCGCTGATATTAACTCACAAGCAATTGGTTATGCACAGCGGCTTAACCAAAAGATGGCGTTCGGTATCGGATTTCAAGGGGCTTTNACGCAAATTGAGTATCGTGCTCAACCAACCGATAANCCGGACGANCTGGCAACGGTGGGTGGNTTNGCTACNGGNTTAACCTTAGCCTACGAATTGATACCTGAAATATCAATTGGTGGGACAGCAAAGCTTATTCATCAAAGACTAAGTGTCGAAAATTCGCTAGGTTTTGCTGGCGACTTTGGTATGGTTTTNCGACCAATGGGGNACCTTATGGGATTAGGTATGTCACTACAACATTTTGGACTGNTTGATACTGAAGAAGACNTGCCAATGACAGCTCGTGCAGGCATATCCTTTGCCCCACTGAACGAGTTATCAGTAGTTGGTGATGTCAACTATCCTCTGGTTGGTGATTTCCCAAGTGTACATGNAGGNCTTGAGTATTGGTTCTATGATTTGGTAGCTTTTCGAATTGGTTATAGCCTGAATCAGGGCGAAANNCTGCAGAATGGNCTAACAACTGGTATAGGCCTTCGNCGNGATGGNAGATCTTCGCTGATAAATACTAATTTCCAGTTCGATTATGCTCTTGTNCCNAGTGCNGATATCGGCAACGCACACAGAATTGCTATCCTCGGTCGATTCTAATTAATCAATAGATACTGCCTCACCAATTTCNCNGCTTTTTAGGATTGCTTCCATCATTTTTTGCACGGTTAAGCCGTGTCGAAGGGGTGCTTCACAAGGTGTTCCGTCCAGTATACATTCAATGAAATGGTTGGCAATTCTGTCCCAAGATCCCATCTTTTCCTCTAGTTCCGGTGTCAGGTCATGTGTCTGGTCATCTTGTGTTCGATAGACTGTCAGTGGGTTGAGTTTCGCCCCTGCTTCTGTGCCGAAGAGTTCCATTTGGAACTCGTCAGGTTGATGTGAAGCCCAGAAACTTTCAACTTGAACGCCGATTCCCCCTTCAAAAGTAATAAAACCTCCTGCGTAGTCATCTGCCTCAAACTGCTGAAAAACTTCTTCTGAATACTCTCGACCGAAACCATATCCCCGGCCGAATGGCCCGAACTTAGCTCCGGCGGTACCAAGGGCACTTATCGGTTTAGGTGTCCCAAGAACCCACCAAACAGCATCGAGAACATGAACTCCCATGTCGCGAAATGCTCCACCACCTTTTTTAATGAATCCCAAATTCCANGCGGGAATACCGTTTCGGCGAACACTGCGCGATCTAGCATAATATAGCTCACCAAAATATCCATTACGTGCTTGAAGTCCAAGATACCGACATCCATTGTCAAATCGAGTGGAAAGCGACATCATATTAACTACATTGGCCGATTCTGCTTCTTCTACTATTTGTTCTGCGGCATCCTCGGAATCTGCTAGTGGTTTAGTAATCAGGACATGCTTTCCGTTTCGTACTGCTTCCAGACCGATTGGAACATGCCACTGGTTTGGTGTCCCAACGAAAACAGCATCAATTTCATCGTCGCGACACATTTCCTTATAATCAGTATAAAATTTAACTGGCTCAGGCAAGTCACTTGCGAAAGATTGCATACGTTCTTCAACTAAATCACACAAAGCAACAACTTGACCACGAGGATTATTCGCTAATGCTTGGCCATTGGGTTTGCCAATTCCCATGCCCACGACTGCAACTCTTACTGTATCATTTGGCTTTGATGCCATATTCTTACATCCTCAAATTCTTTCTTTNNTNTATNTNGANATTNGTATTCANACNTTNATACNTTGGAAAACGTTTAGGAATCTACAAGGGATGACGNTAGTTGACATTTCNCNAATAGCANTCATCTGATNTNATTGANGCNATTNNNGGATTTCTGTTGGAGANTNTNTNTCTCTTATCGTATACTTACNTGNTTTAGGTNCTTGTGATTTNANAGTAANTTTANCCTTTAGAAAATGTAATCAATCAGGAAAATAACTATGGCAAAAAAACCAAATGTCGTACTCTTTGGAGTCGACTCTTTATTAGCAACTCACATGAGTTGTTATGGGTATCATCGTCTAACGACACCATACATTGATCGATTTGCGGAGTCAGGAACTCTATTTGAAAAAACGTATTGTCCTCATGTTCCAACAACTAGTGCATATGCTTCAATGTTGACAGGGTTAGACGTTTTCAGCACCCAGGTTGTTGCTTTACGTCATCAGGGAGGATTACGTCCCGAGGTCAAAACATTAGCTGAAATCCTGCGTGATGAAGGGTATGAGACAACATCTATAGGATTTTCTGGCAACCCAAGTTCACGAGGATTTGACAACTATCTGAACTATAAAGCCAGTTGGGGAAGTTGGGCAGAAGGAAGAAGTCCAAAAGCACAAAGCCTCAACGAAGTCGCCATTCCCGAGTTAGAGCGTATGGCAGGTCAAGATCAACCATTTTTCTTGTTTTTGCGCCATATGGATCCACATTCCCCTTATCTCCCTCCAGAACCGTATGAACGTATGTTTTATCATGGCGATGAATGCGATCCAAACAACAAGTCAATGGAACCCGTAATGACTTTTAAGCCGTTCTGTGATTATTTTGCTACTTGGATGCCACCTGGTATTACAGATAAAGATTACGTTATAGCTCAGTATGACGGTGCAATTGCTTACATGGATGCATGTATCCAGTCAATTTTTAATGCGCTGGAAGCAATGGGAATCCAGGAGGAAACGATTGTCATTCTCAATGGTGATCACGGTGAGACGCTTTATGATCATGAATGCTGGTTTGACCATCATGGTATTTATGATGTCACACTTCATGTGCCGCTTATTATTCGTTATCCAGGGAATATTCCAGCAGGCCAACGAGTACCTGGTTTTAATCAACATAAGGATTTAGTACCAACCATCCTGGAGTTAGCAGAAATCGATGCCGGAATAGATTTCGACGGGCGAAGCTTAATCTCTATGATTAATAACGAGGTCACATCTCATGAATCCGAGATTTATCTTACTGAATGTACTTGGATGAGAAAGCATGGGTGGCGGACACCAGAATGGAAATTGATCAGGGCACTGGAACCCGATTTTCACTTCAAGCCTTCAGTTGAACTGTATAATCTAATTCATGATCCAAATGAGAACGACAACTTAGCAGATACTCATCCAGATGTTGTTGAATTACTAACAGAACGAATGAACGCGTGGATTGCCAAACGCGAAGCGGAAACTGGTCTTGAGAACCCGATTCATAATCAAGGTGATTGGCATGGTCATGCAGGTGTTGGACCTTTCAAAACTTCTCAACAGGCTTATGACACCTTGCATATTGGAGATGCTGTTCAAGGAGCAAAGCTTCAGGCCCAATCAAGGAAATAAATTAACATAACTGACCTGAATAGTTTCTACTATGAAATAGCAAGTAGAGGTGAGGTAGAGACTTGGAAGTGGAGGATCTATGAATGCCAATGAGAAAAGAAAACTCGGCCGCACGGATGTCGAGCTGACACAGTTCGGGTTCGGGGCAGCCTCGCTGGGGGAAATCTTTGCTCTGGTGAGTGAGGAGGACACGCTATCGACTCTGCAAACACTCTGGAAACATGGTGTTCGTTACATCGATACGGCGCCTTTTTACGGATTTGGTCTCAGTGAGCACAGGGTGGGTAGTTTTCTGTCTCAACAACCACGACAGGAGTTTGTTCTCTCGACTAAGGTGGGACGCGTTCTAAAAGCCCCTAAAGTCAAAGCTGGTTTCAAGGCTCCTTTTTTCTTGGGAGGGCTTCCCTTCGATTATGTCTTCGACTACACATACGATGGAATCATGCGCTCCTTCGAAGACAGTCTTCAAAGGCTACGGCTAAACAGCATCGACCTGTTGTTGATTCACGACTTGGAGTTTGGTCACCACGGTGCGAAATTACAGACCTACCGGGACCAATTCTCCGACAGTGGGTGGCGGGCCGTCGAGAGACTGCGCTCGACGGGAGAAGTTCGTGCTATTGGAGCCGGAGCCAATGAACTGGAAGTAATTCCTTATTTTCTGGAACGATTCGACCTCGATTTTTTTATCCTGGCGCGGCAGTACACGTTGTTGGAGCAGGATGCCTTAGACGAAGCACTGCCCATGTGCCAGGCGCGCAATGTAGGGATCATCCTGGCGTCTGTATTCAACTCAGGAATTCTGGTCACAGGCCCGGTCGAGGGCGCGAAATATGTGTATGAGGATGCACCTGCCGAGGTTCTTGAAAAGGTCACGCGGATCGAGCAAGTTTGCCGTCGCCACAAC
>NZUQ01000004.1 GCA_002697225.1 Candidatus Poribacteria bacterium | reverse complement strand
AGAAACAAAAATTTGATCAAGCCCCAACGATCAACAAAAACCTGAAGAGGATTTACCCTCTCAACACAGAGTTCCATCCAACAAGATCTAACAGGATTCTGCCAATCTCAGCATGAAAAATGCGCGCTGATCATACTAAAATACAGTCTTGTATTTACTTAATTGACAAAGGAAAGGAAAAAACAACCTTGATGAGCCACTCTACACACAAAGAGCGAAAAAAGCGATGGGAAAAACGATAAGATTTCTAATAGTTCCATCAAAGAAAAGGGCTAGCGATAATGAATCGGGACACGAAAAAAGATTAATACCCATACAAAATTTAAAACAACTACTATCAGATTCACTTTAAGTAAATAAACTTTTGATTATGTTCCCACCATTTACAACGCGAATAGGCCGCCCAACACGTGACCAATTCTCCGAATTATGATCAATACCAAAGGACGCACAAAGAGATACAAACACATCTTGAACCGACACTGGTTGATCAACAACTTTCATTCCATCCTCACTTGTTGAACCAATTACCTGACCACCACGAATGCCTCCACCACCAAGAACTAATGACCAACCATTCGCAAAGTGATCACGACCTTCATTATTATTAATTTTAGGGGTCCGTCCAAACTCACCCAACCACATAACAATGGTTTTATCAAGTAACTCTCGATCTTCCAAATCCCGGATTAACGTCGCGAAAGCTGGGTCAACTGTACTCATCAGGTTTCCAACTTGCTCAAAATTATTGCTATGTGTATCCCATCCGTCCAGTGAGACCTCGACAAACTTCACACCTGACTCAACAAGTCGTCTGGCCATCAAACAACCTTGTCCAAAACGATTCATACCATAGGCTTGGCGTAAAGCAACAGGTTCCTCATGCAATTCAAAGGCTTTCGTTTTCTCAGAATTGATCATCTTGTCAGCTTTTTCATATATTGCTTGATGTGCTTCCGTACTTCGACCAACCCGCCTCTTAAGAAAATCTTCCTGTAATCCACTCATTAACGTCAAACGCTGCTGAAACCTGCGTTGATCCATTTGAACCGGATATTTAATATCATCAATTGGTTTCATTGGATCATTAACTGTAAAAGGATCATGTTTAGCCTTCAAAAAACCGCTGGTGAAACTTGGAGAGTTAATGCTAACACAGTTCGGAAGTTCAAAATCCGGTTTTCCCAAATAATGTGAAACGAGTGATCCGAATGTTGGATGCTTGACAGAACCAGTTGGTGCATAACCGGTGTGAAGCAAATATCTTGCACGCTCGTGATTTCCCTCACGTGACACCATCGATCGAATTACTGATAGATGATGCGCTTGTTCGGAGACTTGCGGTAGTGTTTCGGCAAACTGTATTCCCTTTACACTAGTCTGAATTGCCTTGAACGGCCCTCCGTTAACAGTATCAGGCTTAGGATCAAACGTGTCAAGCTGACTAGGCCCTCCATTCATAAAAAGAACAATACAGTGTTCTGCAGAAGCAACAATATGATCTGCTTGGGCAAACACCGGCAACTGCAGATGCTTCAGGGCTATCATACCTAAAAAGCTGTTCACTCCAAACTTAAGGAAATTCCGCCTAGAAAGATCCTGGGGACACAAACCTCCCGAGTGATCTTCAATCTTCTCTGTATTAGTCTCCATTTCCATCCTCTTTTAGCCCGATACTTCCATCCCTACGAAAATTATAACAAAAAAGCGGTCCGAAATCAATCGGACCGCTTTTTTGCCAAGCTCCCCCGGACGGACTCGAACCGCCGACCTGGTGGTTAACAGCCACTCGCTCTACCAACTGAGCTACGGAGGAATATTCTAATTAAACAAATGAAATTCTACTCAATCAATCCAAAGATTTCAAGAAAATTCTTTCATTTTTTCGTACAACGCTTGCCACTCATGCTAGAGGCGAAGTCATCAAAACAAATCTGACTCCAGATATCACTTTCCGCTCAACACCACTAACGGTCTTCGTAACTAGCATTAAATCTTGGTCAGCATCTCCAACAGGTATTACTAACCGCCCATCAACGCCAAGCTGATCAATTAGCACATCGGGAATAGCTAAAGGAGCAGCAGTTACGATGATACGGTCATAAGGCGCATGATCTTCCCAACCGTAATAACCATTACCAACTTTCGATTCAATATTCTCATATCCCAGTGAACCAAGAAGTTCCAATGCCTGATCGGCCAGCTTTTGAATAATCTCAACTGTATAAACTTTATCAACAATTTCAGCTAAAACAGCAGTCTGATAACCACTACCCGTGCCAATTTCAAGAACATTGGATTGAGAGTCCAACTCTAACAATTCCGTCATAAGCGCAACAATGTAGGGCTGAGAAATTGTTTGCTGGCAATCAATTGGAGCCGCCTGATCGTGATATGAGCTACTTGTCATATCGGCTCTCATAAAAAGATGACGTGGTACATTCAACATGGCATTCAATACCACTTGATCACAAATACCACGTTTCTGGATTTGTTTACGGATCATCCTTTTTCGGCGCTGCTCATAAACAAAAGGTGTAACATTATTTGAATTCACTACCAAAAGTCCTCATTCTNTCAATCCCGAACATGCAAATTGTATGATGCCATTAAGAAAACNCGATCTCGACTCAACTGCTGTGACACTTGCTTTTGTCTAGANATAATATCCAAAACGCCCAAATCTAAAGATAAAANGTTATTTAAAAGACCATANAGCCAAGTTGCCCGGGGCAAAGACACTAGTTCAACTTGCTGTCCCATCAACCCTGCTTTCTCGCGTGCAACTGACAAGGCAAGATCCAAACCACCCAATTGATCAACTAACCCAATCTTATGTGCCTGCCGACCTGTCCACACTCGNCCACGTGCAACTTGATCTACCTCTTCTTTGGTCATTCCACGACCATCTGCAACTTTGGCCACAAAACCATCGTAAATTTCTTCAACTGATGCCCTCATGGCCTGTCGATGTGTCTCAGAATAATCACTATAATCGCTATAAAAGTCCGCATTTTTACCACGCTTAATAATCTCTTTTTTGATACCGATCTTGTCATACAATCTCTTCAAATTCAATCTACCGGTAAAAACACCAATTGATCCTGTAACCGTACTCGGCTCAGCAATAATCTGATCAGCCAGAGTGGCAATATAATATCCTCCTGATGCTGCTGTATCTCCCATTGATACAATGAGAGGTTTCCCAACNTGTTTCAAAAGTTGCAATTCTCGCCAGATCTCATCCGCTGCCAACACAAATCCGCCACCACTATCAATCCGGAGAACAACAGCTTTAATAGAATTATCTTCCCTAACCGATCTGATTGCTCCTGTAATCGTATCAGATCCCATAAATACACCNCCCGTGAAAGGATTTGCAAAACTTTTGCCTGTTATCATATCGCCAACAGCATGAATAACAGCAATCTTCGAAACACCAATTCTCCAATTATACTCATGGTAGGCTTGCCCAAAATAACGATCGCCTTTTACAAGATTCGACTTTCTACGACCAATCAGTTCTTCAATTTCATCTTCATACATAAGTTTATCTACAAGCTTATTCTCCAATGCCTGCTTGGCCGTAAAAGGTCCTTTATCAACCAAGCCTTCAACCTGCTTCGGAGCCCAATTTCGCCCTTCCGCAATCATCTGTATAATTTGAGTGTAAATATCATCAATTAAGTTATTGGTCTGTTCACGGTAAACTTCTGACATCTCAGAACGAGCAAACCTTTCAATTGCCGACTTATATTCCCCAATCCGCTCGAAATCGCTATGAACACCCAATTTATCCATGAGAGGCCTCAAAAACATCGGTTCACTTCGAACTCCAACCAAATCTAGAGTCCCCATAGGATGAAAGAAAATTTGGCTAGATGCCGAAGCCAACAGATAGGCTCCCGTTGAACAAATTTTACCGTAACAAATAACCTCTTTACCCGAGTCTACAAGTTGTTTGAGTAAGTTTCGGCGCTCCTGCATTTGAGCAACGCCAACATCACTTCCTCCAATTCGAACCAACACACCAACAACAGAGGGATCATCCTTAACAATTTGCAATAAATAATCTATTTCGCTCATCTCTATATCAAGAAAAATCTTACGTCTTGATTTCGTTCGACTCAACTGCGAAATGCGAAATTCGCCGACGCCAGTTTCTAATTTTTTACTTGGCAAAAACGCACGAAAAGCACCTAATCCCATATAACCTAAATTGACGCCAAATCGAATATCGAAATTCTTATCATTCCAATAACCAGAACGAAAAGTTAAAAAATCCATGGGACGAATATCCAAACCATAACGGATCTCAATACCATTTGTATTCTCTACTTTTCTCAAATCTAGCGAAAATGTAATGCGAGAAGTATTTGGGCGTAGGGCTATTCCGAAATCATAGGTTCGACCGCCAACTAAGATCGGACGATTTAAATCGCGAGCAACGGTACCAATCGACAAATTATTCCGCCGAAACATCAATCCCATCGACCAAGAAGAGAAATTGTCATAATTTCGATAATTAGACCTACCATAGTCAGCCAAACTAGCATTAATCCAGCTATAACTTGTACCTAAGTACAGTGAACCAAGCAAACGGGTGGCATTTGTAACAGTATAACGTTTGAACGAAACATCATCTTCCATCTCAATGAATTCTAATCCCAAGCCAGATTTTGCCGCTGCTACAAAAAGTGCATCATCTCCCTTTGAACTTCCATCGTAGGTACGTAAGTAGCACAACTCAAAATCACTCCGGCAGGCAACCCCTGCAGGATTGAAAAAAGTCGCTAGTGCCCCATCGCTGGCAGCAACCGAATTTGATGGCAACTGTGTCATATTTTTTACCGCATCTACAGTTGAAACCAACAAAACAATTACGACGAACGACAGAATATGAATATAGATTTTCGTTTTGTGAATTTTATAAATCATTATCTATCTAATCACTAAACCCCAATTTTCCCAATTGATTCNCCNCTCGACACCATTGGATAAATTGGTTGGGACCAAAAAATACCGTCTGTTGGTGAATAAACGACTTCACGTAGGTTACCAAACACATCATGAATTTCCGCAATTGGTTGACCAGCTTCAACATAATCTGCTAATGTAACCTGATAATGGACGAAACCACCAGAATTACTTACAANCGAAGCAAACTGGTGCGCTACAAACTGCTCTGAAGGAATCTCTGGCTCNCCATCAATGAAATCATAAGCTTTCAAAACATTCAGTATTCCACGAATTCCCTTNGAGATACTCAGCTGATTCCAACCATGACAACCACCTAGCTCCGGATCGATCGTTGGAATCCCAATATCTGGAGCAACTTGTGCCAATTGTCCTTTTGGCCCTTTTTGATCAAGGATATATCCAATGCCAAAAACCTTTGCGAGCTGAAAACAAGCTTTATGTAACGGATGATCGTGACTAACTCTCACTCTAACTTCATCAATCATAGGCTTAACCCCACCTTGATGCAAATCAATACAAATATCTGCTTGCTTCACAACACTATTAAACAANTAATAGGCTATTCGTTCGCTTGAAGTTCCATCGGCTTTACCTGGAAAACATCTATTCATTTTCAGGTTGTCAACAGGACTATAAGCCTGCTTNGCGTGAAAAGCATGAAAATTAACAACTGGAATNGCAATAATGNTCCCACGTAAGACATCTGGAGATACTCGGCGTAGGATTTCATGGATAACAGCTACCCCATTCAGCTCATCACCATCACTTACTGCCTGAAGATAAATCGTCTTTCCATCAGCCAATCCGTTAATCAAAACAGTAGGCAATTCTATAGATGTTCCATCCTGCATCTCACCAACGGGAATTCTTCCTTCAGTCCTTTCCCCTGGTAAAGCTTGCAATTCACCAACAATAATCGACTTTTGATTGCGTGCCAAAACCTCACCCTATAAACTGGCAAAATCATACTCTTGGGTATCTATGATATCAATTTGAGCTGTTTTTGACCGAAATCTTACTTAAATATTAGTATATGCCGGTCGGTGTAGAACATCTTTGATTTTTCTGTCTTGAAAGTGCTACCAGAATTGGGGGTGAGAACTATCCTAGAAAAAGCGATGAAGGAATCACAATTACTCCGATGAAATAAGCAAAAGCAACTAAGAAAAACTCAGAAAATTAATCCTATCTTGTTAACAAACAAAATTATGTTTCTTCTAGCGATTTGCCGATAGCTTGGTTTTAAAGGNGAAGGAGGTACAACAGTAACATTTTCACCTTGGACCCAACCCACAACATTTGCTCTAACCCTAACTTGCACCCAATCAGATTCTACTTGAGTAACTTCCAGTTTGGTCCCTTCATGGGCTTGGGCAAATGGAACAGAATCTAAGGTAGGTCTCCTACGAATTGCAGACTTAGCGTTAAAAAGAAGTTTGGACACACGATTTCGTTCTTTTAGAGTAGGAGCTGAAAGAATATAGAATAGAACCAAAGCTGAAAGGCTTAAAACCGTAAGTATCCCAATGAAGGGAAATGATTTCTGTTTTAAGACTCGCTCTTCTTCAAACGAACTCGGCATGAAAATTATCTTTTGGTAATTTTCACTATATCGCTAACAATGAAATGTCCAGATGCATTCGGCTCAACTGAAAGCAAAATTNTTTTGCCTTTGATATCAGCAACAATCGCATTAGCACGCTTCTCCCCACCCAGAACAACCAATTCACCAGTAACCGGATGAATAATTTCTTTTGGGATCTTGATCAATGTAATCGCGTTACCCACAGAAACTCGATCGAATGCGGTCATCGAAAACATATTNCCATCNATGGAAAGAATTTTAGCGTTTTCAGTTACAATCTGTTCTGCTAAAAGCTCAACTATTTCTTNTTCTAGCAACGGAGGTCGGCGAACACGGTCATGTACTTCAATTGCCANTTTCACGCTTCTATCATCTTTTCCNGAANCAACCATTTTAATTTCAAAGTNCGATAGATACATAACAGACGTAAACTCATNCACNTCNACCACTAAACCNTATCCCAAAGATCCANCAATAGGATAGCGCACATCNGACATTGCATCGTAAAGCCCNTTTGGACGGTAGATNTCCAGTAGCATTCCACGTNGAACACCATCCTCAATACCAAGATTAATNTGGGCTTTNCGTCCATCAACACTTAATACAAAGCCGTCTTCTAGAACTCGCTTGGTTANCNCCGNACCTTCGCNTTTTGATTCTGCAGAAGTTGAAATTACTGTAGAGTCAACTTGATCTGAGGCATCNGTAGACGAAGCAAGTAAAGCATAATAAAAAACTGAGAATGTGCGGAAAATCTGAGCAACTGCATCATTAACATAAGAAGCAGTTGTAGATGACTCGCTACTTGACAGAGAACTATTTGCAGCCGGTTGGTCCACCACAACCGCAAAAATCAGCATCAATACACAAACTACAGTAATACTAGTTAGNTTTTTTCTCATAATAGCAATTCCTTGATCAACGACCAATCCGAAACNATATAACTACCAACTCATTTGAAGAATCGAAAAATAGGGAGCAGAATCAAGATCTGAATACGCAATTGGTATATCATCCACAGGATCATTGTTAATAAATAGCAAAATCGAACCAAGTGCGACACCTGCAATCGACGCACCAACTAAAATTTTACTATTCCTATCAAGCCTTTTAGTTCGATTCTCAAAAAGACGCTTACCTGCTTCCGTACGCGATAACCTATATAAATCATATGCACTGTTGGCACGTTGACGTGAATAAGCAGCAGTGATCCCCAAACTAACTCCTGTTGAAAAAGTTAGCCAAGCTAGGGCCTTACTTCTCCTTCGAACTGGTGGTTTGTAAGACTCAGCTAGATTCTCTTCAGACGCAATTTGCATCAGAACATTATCGCTGTTTGCTTCCTCACCATCTCTAAGAGCAACAATATCTTTCAGAGCGACAACTTTGTGAGCAACTTCTATTTGCTTTCCTAACTGAAGATCAACAACTTCCGCCACAGCTCCCTGCGCAAAGAGTTGAACAATTTTCACATTGCCCACATAATCCAATTTACCATTGATATCTTCATAAACTCGATAGGTTTCATCAAACCCAGCACCACTGTCCGTTCCAACATCAACATAAATTCGAGAACCTTCAACAAGCAAAACATAACCATGTTCAGCAACCGAAACGCAACTAAAAAACAAAATAAAAAACAGTAGTATTACAACCAGAAATTGCTTAATCATTGAACGAGTTCAAGAAGCTCCTTCTTCGGGATCATCCCCAAGATCCCCTTCTGTTTTTCTAGGTGAGACTTAACTTGGGTCAATTTTTTCTCGTTTGTTTCGGATTCTTTTTTAAAAGACTGAGCTTGTTTTCGAAACTTGCCCATCCTTTCCTCAATTTTCCCGGCTCGATCTGCTTCACTTTTATGAAGGTTCGTTGTATCCTGCAACCTTGTGGCTAAGCTCTCCATAATTCGCACCGCAATCTCAGGAGTATCTTGAACAATCGACTCTAAACCTCCAGTATAAACATAAACCTTACACTCAATGGAATCACCTCTCTCATCAAAGTCCTCCATTGTCTTAATCGACGCAGTTCGAGGAACCCCAAGAATCTCTGACATTTCACCGAGAATAGCTCCAGTAGCAGGCGGTGCTGTAATCTCTGCAACCTGCTCAGGACCTTTAAAAACACCTAGAGTACCTTCGTGTAAAATAAAAATAGACCCATCCCCATCTGTATCTTCTTGAATTAGAACCTGATCCGGTTCGTAGATACGAAGATTGGGATCACTTGATGATACAGTATATCCGTCTGGCATGTTATACCTCCATCATTTTATTGTTAATCAGCAATTGAAAGAACATAACGGAACCCAATTCCACCATACACCTCTGCAGCAAAAGCTTTTTTACGATTCGTCAAATAGGTGACCTGACCACTTCGAACTTCCAGACCGCCCCGAATTACCTTNTCTTTGTT
Source organism: Candidatus Poribacteria bacterium (assembly GCA_002697225.1). Next base: position 32,270 of record NZUQ01000004.1, on the reverse strand, counting down.
GAGAATNACTTGTTGGATTGAGCTTTCCAAATCGGAGGAGTCNNTTCCNCCTTTCNACTNAACGACACCACGAACNTTGCCCATCAACTTCATCGTCGTCTTTGCCCCCACACCAGCTTGTATAAGGANTTCTTCGATCTCCTTCATCAACAACTCTTCATCGACTTTCCGATCCCCCCGCAACAAAGCTCGGATAGAGCCAATTACTTTTCCTTCTTCATCATTTAGGCCAGGTCCTATTGGGTTAGATCGTGGAGTCGGTTGATANCCCNAAGAATACCAGTCNCTGACCCACTCCCANACATTTCCACACATATTATACAAACCATCCTCTGTTTGGCCTTTAGCAAATCGATTAACCGGCATAACTCCCATTCCACCAACTGGATCAACGAAATTGGTAATTGCTCCATTCCAACGATCCCCCCAAGACCAAAAGGTCCTATTGTCTTTCTCAAGATTAGAGGATCCGAGTTTTGCCGAACCGAGGGCGGTACGCTCCCATTCAGCTTCCGTTGGCAGCCTNTANCCCACTACTACCTCTANGCTATTAGTNACATTACCNTCNGCATCTATCAATTCTCCAACACTNCTATACGATTTAGATAAGTTTGTTGATTCACTTAACCAATTGCAATANGCTGCNGCGTCATACCAACTAATAAAAACAACAGGATAATCCGCCATACTAGCAGGATATTTACCATCTCTCCAATGCGGTGGCGTCACATAAGCAGTTGCCTCAACAAACTCCTGATACTCTGCATTCGTTACTTCAAACCGACCAATAAAATATGAAGATAACGTNACTTCATGCTCAGGTTTTTCATCTTCCTCACCAAACACATTTCCCATCAAAAANCCCTGATCGTTCCTAGAAATATAGACCATCCCCGGTGGAGGAACTAGTTCTATTGAAGAGGAGAAAGCTTTCGTCTCATTATTTGCCAAATCTCTGAATTTCGCCCACACGGTTTTCTCACCAGGATGAGGATTAATATGCCATTCCTTTGATGGAAAAAATGACTCCCAATCAACTGTTTGCCCTATTTTTGACTGAAAATTCTTATTGTTGGAAATCATCATTTCAGAAATGCCACTCTGGTCAGTGATAGCAAACGATAAGCGNACTCTAGGAGATGACGTTTNGGACCTCCCNNCATTAATTAAAAANCCNNTTGGNAACAAGCTNGGAGCNTNATCATCCANTTCNAGCTCTCTTTTAATGAAAGTTGTGTCACCTATAAATACCGTAACTGATGATATAGTTAACTTATCATCCTCTCGAAGGACGGAATACCGGTTGCCCTGTTGCACATCGGATACCAACCAATGCCGTGATTCCTGCCCCAAAGTTACCAATACTTTGCTTGGCACCTCAACACCAGCAGATCTCAGCTCATTCCTAAAAGTTTGCGAACATANACACTTATCAAGTTCCGTAACCCGNTTTTCTGTTACAGAAACACTCGACGAGATTTCCTCCAAGGAATATTTCCCCGCTACGAGTTTCAAATGATAACTACCTGCAGGAATATCTGAAATTGTCACAGGTGTTTCATAAGACCTAGTCAACTTATCTNAATAAACTGCTTNAGATGTAAATTGAGGTTCAAGAGTCAGCATTGCCCCTGAAGGATCGGATATAACTGTTATACTCCCAGTGCCTCGATTCATCTTTAATATTGGAACCTTAGTAACTTCACCTGCTCGAATTAAAACAGTCCGCTTCTCCGGAAGATAGAAAGGACGATCTATTTCAAGTTTACTCATCCGAAGAATTTTTGCAGATTTCGGATACCCTCGTTTAAGCTCACCCATCAATGTAACAGTCAGTCGTAATTTCTGCTCAGCCCCTGGAGCACCTTCAACTTTCTTATCAGGAATACCTATAATTTCTGTATTTTCTTCCGCTTGCACTCTATTTACTCTAGCATCATCAGCACGCAACTCTTGTTTCTCGAGATATTCCTGATAAGTAACCACCTTATTCTGATCACCATCCAAGAGAGCAAAAATAGCGTCTGAGCCAACAGCAGAATAATAACCCAAGTATTCCCCTAACTGTATTGCCCCATCATTATCAACATCTATTTTGTCAAAAATTAGCTCATAACCTTCACTAAGAGGAGAAACAAGCTCTATTTTCCTGATGTGATCATACACACGCTTAATTCTTGTTCTAAACTGAAAATCATCTTGCGCGACCTCAACCACATCACCTGAAGCAAATATGGAGGTATCTGCAACATATATCTGCTGAGCAGTCGCTTTTGCCTTCTGAGTCAAAACCGCAAAAACTTCAGAATGATCTATCTGCTGGATCGAAATAGCACTGCCAACCGGAAAGTCGTTTCTACTAGCAATACTAACATACACTTGAATCTGAGAAGCNCCAGATTCAACATCCTCAGCAAGATACGCAGGAGCTACAACAGGAATAGAAAAAATCCGNGGACTTTTAGGAGGATCAATCTTGAAAATCTTTGCATTACCTAGGCCGCCAACTTCCCCCGTTGTAACCTCAAACGAATCTATTAAAGAAGGCCGAATAAATAACGCTGGTATCGAATCAACTACCCCAATACGAACAATTTCATGGTCACTTACTTTTTTTGGCAGGTTCCCATCCTGAATCTGCTCTATACGAACGGTATCCCCCACTACAAAACTGCGACTACTCCGTACCAATATTCGGTCATGGCCAACATCAGCATTTCGAATAAGCGGAACCGGATCCCCAATGGGCTTGATGATATCAGCTTTCTGTTTGGTTTTGATTTCTTCCGGCNCCCTCTTTTGCGCTCGTCTTAATTCACGATCAATACGAATAACAGCATCTGAGGGGCTTGTTTCAATNTGCAGATAGCCGAAATTTTTGGACTGGTCTTGTGCCAATACTACATTTTCCAACATGCCCGCTGNATGNAAAAGGATAACTAGCATTATCCCCCAGAAAAATATCCCTTTGTGCAAAGGCTCCAACAATCGGCTCAATTTTTTCTACCTTCCCATTTTTTATCTATAGAATATACAAAAGCTANAATCTCAGCGACAGCGCGATAAAATTCCTGGGGGATTTCTGTACCAACCTCTAGTCTCACAAGAGCTTCCACAACTTCGGGCTGCTCATAAACTGGCACATCATGTAGGTCTGCGATCTCCAAAATCTGCTTCGCGACTTCCCCCTCTCCAGCNGCAACAANATGAGGAGCNACACGCTCATCCGGTTCATAACGGAGCGCTACTGCCTTTTGGCGTTTTGGGTTCTCATGCACTAACATCAACCCGTACAAGGTCACTCTGCAAAGCNGCAGTTATCGGNATCATGTCAATACCGATTTCACCCTTATCAACAACCTGAAGACGTACATCCTCTAGATTGTAATTCAACGCTTTCATCCGAGAGAGCAAATTACCCTTCTCCCGCTCAATAAAAGAATTGTACGACAAATTCTCGGTAAGGATAGCACAAATCATATCACGATGCAAGACTTGGAGATTAACCTTGAGAGTTCCTAGATTTTCAGTTTCAATCACCATCTGTAATTGAAGATTTTCGAGATCAATCTTATCTGAAGAGTCACTTCTACCTAAGACCTCTGCTGTTAAATACTCATCACCATAATAGAGAGGAATCTGCAAGTAAAACTGCCCTCCATTAAGAACGTCACGATTCATTGCAAGTTCATGCGAATCGATGCTTGCAAAAACCCGTTCTATGGCNTCTACAGTTTGAGATAAATTCCTATGCACTGCATTANNAAGTCCATTTGCAGACAAAAAATCCTTGACCTGCAAATTTAGCTGTAATAGCAGCACTTTCAAATTCCGACCTGTNCTCTTTAAAAATCCTTGGATACTCTCCCGAGAATCCAAAAGGGCTAGTAATTTTGCCTCATATCCCAACCCAAGTCGACTAGCAAACTCACTGATTTGATCAGNAAAATTGGCATCANCAGGATCCAGAGTCAAAAACTCCAAAATTTGGTTGATTANCAATGGATCTATTCCTTTGGGCAAATTCTCAAGCAACAAATCCAAGGAANTTTTCAAATGCTGAAGCCCACCAACCAAATCNCGTCTCTGNTCAAAAATAAGCTGCAACGCACTGATTAAATGAGATTGTGGTGGCAATTTCAACAACCATGCNGCTGTTATCAAGTTGGGAGGTAAACTAGATTCGATATCGACAGCTGACGCGTAGTTTAGCAGACTTTCCAAGCTTTCCGCGTTAAGCGGCATATTATATGCAACCAAAGCTTTGGCAAAAGCCTTNGCTTGAGCATCTACGGNAAAATTCAGATTTCCTAATAATTCGGCAATACTTTGAGACCTATTTGTAGCACCAGCACTATGTGATGTCAACCTTACTGTAACCTGATCGTCTAATGATAGTATCCGCCCCTGTACATTATCCTGCGGACTCAACTCTATATTCGTTTCAACGACGAGATTCAGACCGTCGAAAGTAACGAGAAACCTATTTTCAGCAACTTGTCGTAAAACTCTACCANTAACCAAATCCCCAACTTTTAANGTTGCTCTAAAATCTTCCAGACTCTGATCCGACNCACGAGANCCATACTGCNTGACAATACCAAATTGAGGTTGTATATTCACGTTCATAAATCTTTTCTAGCCAAACGTTCAATCTCCATCCCAAGTGCCTCTGGCGTTAAATTCACATTTTTGTTGATGATCTGACGAACCTGGTCATTAGAACGATTGAAATCCCCAATATAATAATATGTTTGCGCAAGAGTTAAGTGAATTGTTTTTTTATTAACGTGCGGATTGAACGATGAGACATAATCTTGGGATGCATTCACAAAAGCTCTGTTCGCGACATCAAGCGCCTTGGTAAACTGGTCACGCGCTAAATAGATTCCAGCGAGAGCAATATTTGCATCAACATTCGAGGGTTCTTTAGACAGAACATTACTCATTAAATCAAACGCCTCATCCAAATCCCCTTCCTCAATTAGCAACCCAGCCTTCTTAATAATATCCGTTTGATCTACAAGTTCCTCAGTGACAGTCAAGGTATTATCGAAGTCTCGATCACCACAACTGAGAACACAAATACAAACCACAACAGCAAGAACCCTAAGAAACAGCATTTCAATATAGTTTCTATTCATTCTAAAATTCAAAAACATTAGTGGAAGGAGGAATATTTTGATTCCTTGTATCCTTACCTACAATACTAACAATGAGTTTCTGACCTTTACTTGGTGGAGTACTCAAGGAGTAACGACAAAACCAAACATCCCTAGAGGAACCAATTTTCTTCAAATTCACAGTTTGGGGAAGAACATCAGATACCTCTGGAATAACAAAAGCGGCTGTCATTTCAGAAACATCAGACAAAACCGCGATAACTTTGAATTCATTCTTTGCAATAGGATTTCGAATCAACATAATCGGGAAAGTCTTGTTTTTTTCTTCAGGTAGATCGAAAACCGTTACATTAATTGACGACTCGTCGATTTTTTTCCCTTCAAAAATGGCACGAATGACTATCTTTTCAGCTGAACCCACCCAATCCTGCTGTGGACGAAGAACCACAACAAGATTTTTAACTAACACATCAACATGCTCTGATGGCGAAACGTCCCACACGATCTCATCAATTGCTGCTTTCGGCTCAATATCAGTATATCTTGTAAGTTCTAGCTTATGCTCCTCATTCCTTAACAAAGTCAACTCGCTTGGCATCACCAAGTCAATCCTAACAAAAGGAAGAGGCTCTACAACAATGCGCATTGTCGCCGTGTCATAATTCCCATCGGGGTCCGTTACCTTCAAACTTATGTCAAAATGCTGTTCAGAATTTATTGGATTACCCGTACGAAATGCCAACCGAGGAGGATTATCTACAATCCCTTTGGATCTATCAACCTTATCNAGACTAACTCCAGACACTTTTAATTCTACTGGTAATTGCCCAACCTCCCATTTCAACTCGGCATTCTTATTGTCCTCATCTTGAACATAATTATCAAGCAATATAATCCCTTCTGCCCCTGTACGAAACCTTAATTCAGGAAGAGCTTTGATAATCGGAACATCCTGATTCACCACATATATTACAGTTGAATCAACTGCCAGTGATTCGCCAATTTTCAAGGAAAGTCTTAATGCAACCTTAACCTCATCTTCTCGTGTTTTCGGCAATACAGGACGAATTATAAGCTGGTTGGCTGCATTTTTATCGATTTCTATAGGCCGACCAAATTTATCTTCTGCGTCAACTGTCCAATTTAAAATCGGCTTACCTTCACTTCCTGAAACAATGGCAAAATCATCCAGATTAATATTATCTCCCGGATGATCATAAACAAACCTTTGCAAGCCAAATTTATCTATTTGAAGCAATGTATTCTTGACCTGAATTTTTGCTCCGACCACATCCTTAAAGGACTTCGGTTCTGCCTGCCCTTTATTAAATTGCGTAAAAAACGTGTACTTGCCTCGATCCCAATCTTCTTGCTCAACATTAAACTTAATCTCCGCCGTTCCTTCACCTATCGCGACAAAACGAATCTTTGCAATAACACCTTCCCCTTTAGGATAAGGAAGCGCATTTGAAACGATAGCAAAACCAACCTCGTAATTATTAATTGATTTATTTAAAGCAACATTGCCATTATAGAAATCGCCCTGATCAAAAGGTATCGCAGGATTCTTAACTCGCAACTTATCAGGTTCAAACGATAGATATATTTCTGCGGCAGAGCTTGGAATTTGACCGACATCTGCAAAAACCTCAAGTGATATTATATCTCCTTGCTGGACAACAATCTCATTCCTTTGTGTTGTCTGACTCCTTAATTCTATTTTCGCTGCATTCACAGCAAGCCCCAAAGACATAATGAAAACCAAACAAACGTTCAATGGCCACTTTATGCAATTGAGTTGAAAACAATATAAATAATGCAAGTGTATTTTCATCTTGAAGCGAGAATATTCCTGACGGCCAAAACTCTTTTAACATAGCTACGAGTTTCGGTCGGAAGTGTGTTGCCTCTACGTACCCGAGTCGGTCCTGCATTATAAGCAGCTAGCGCAGTTGACTCATTTTTAAAAGCCTTCAACTGTTGGCTTAAATATTTTGCACCACCAAGCAAATTTTGTTGAGGATTAAAGACATTCTTAACACCCATTTCACGAGCAGTTGGAATTCTAAGNTGCGTTAGCCCCATAGCTCGCTTAGGCGAAACAGCTTTATAATTTCCAGCTGATTCAATATACACCAATGCTTTCAATAAATTCGGGTCAAGATCATTTTGGGCGGCAGCATGCGTAATCAATCTATCATAACGACGCAAGCGGCGCAAGACAGTCGAATCGAGCTTCTTTACCAACAGATCTTTTTGGGCTAAGTCTTTGCGTTGAGTTGACACCGACCCAGCATATATCGACTTTCCTAATTCATTCGCCTTCGGAATGACTGTTAGAGGCTGACTTAAATCGAGGCCAGTTTCTTGGGAAATATCAGCCGTTTCACCATCAACAGAAGTAACCGCAACACCCTGAATTCCAGGAGTAACTAAGTGGGACACACGAGTAGTCTTACCAAATCCCCCAACTTTAGCAAAACGATCCTTGTTTTGTCTTGAAGCTAAACGGGCCCCAACAAATGAATTATTTAGCAAATCTGAATTAATATCTATGGTAGCAAGCGGAGAAGTTCGGCTGGAATTATCATTTACTTGAAGCATCTGAGCATTCACCGCTGTAGTCGCAGACGGCGAGACGGATCTAGTCGCATTCAAACTGCTACTCACCACAGCCTTACGGTACTTCGCGGGATCAAGATCTACTAGTGACTGGCCATATAAAGAAGCATCCACATGAACACTCCAACGTTCCAAGACACGAAACCCTTTTATCAACGCGCTACCACCATTATAAACAATATACGTTGAAGGATCGGAAGTCGTATATTCGATCTTTGTATTACCACGGTAATCCATCAGCATTAGTTTATAAACATGCTTAACCCTTGCATTTGCAAAGACCGAAAAGTACAGAAGAAAGGCAAGGCCAGCTAAAGAGAAAGCAAAAGCATTTCTATTGAGATGAAGAATCATGGAATCCTATTTTAGAATAACCATCTTCTTTATAGCATCATAGTGGTTAGTAATCAATTCGTAGAAGTAAACACCACTTGCAACCTGCTCTCCAAAATCGTTTTGGCCATCCCAATAAATCGCATGATTCTTTCGGGTGTAATCACCAACCGGTTGAACACCTATATCAATGCGACGAATTTGCTGACCAGTAGCATCATAAACCACAATCGTGACAGAAGATGGCTGGCTGAGACGGTAAGGAATCCAAGTTTCAGGATTAAACGGATTAGGATAATTTTGAATTAATTCCGTCTGAGAAGGAACTTTTAGAGGTTCAATGGATCTATTCCAAACATTCGGCAACTTCATTAGATTCTGATCATCACCAACAACTGTCAATTCCTTAAACTGGAGTTCTGATATGTTATCAGTACGTGCGATAAAGCGAAACTTCGCTAACGATCCTGTCCCCATGATACTATCTTCGTCNCCAGTAATCATATTGGCAACAATAATCTTTCTAGTCCCATAATCTGTTCCATAATCACGGCTAATAAAGAAAGAACGAGAACGATCTACATTTGCTCCGAAGAGTTCACCTTCTTGAACAGAACCCTCNANCAATCCNAGAGATTTCGGNTCGTATTCAACTTCAAANGCATATCCTCTAACCCTGTTNAAGTCTACAACAAAACTNACATTGATANCCTCGTTCATCTGCACAACTTCAGGTGTAATTGGCGTACTCAGGCGAACAACATTACTAATAACACTTGGTGCAGCTGCAGGAGGCGGGCCACTAGACGCTGTTGGAGGAACCCCCAGTTTACCAAAGTTACGTGCCAAAATCGAAAAATCGCTAAGATTCACCTTCCCATCATTATTAATGTCCGCATCCTCATCGAAAAGGTCCCCCCCCTCAACAGTCCCAAAAACGGTCATCAAAGTGCTCAAATCAGCGATATTTATGCGGTTATCATTATCAACATCGCCACCAGTCAATCGCTGAGATTTCCCATCCTGTGAATAAATATTAATATCCTGCAATTTGTCACCAGGAACCACTCGAAGCATATAAGAATTTGAACCTACAGTTTTAGACATATACTGACCGCGAATATATGATGGAGCTTTAGCAACTAATTCCCATGTACCTGTTGGAATACCATTGATGGTATAAGTCCCGTCAGGTTTTGGCGTTATTTGAATTCCTTCTAAGGCGGGATCCTCATCATTAGTAATACTGGTGATCACTTCCTGCTTAACATTAACGTCAACCCCTTCATCATCACTAGGCGCGGGAACTGCACTTAACCCGATCGGTATATCCTTCGTTTGACCAGGTCGTCGAAGAGCAAAGGTAACCAGCGATGAATGATCCTGACGACCTTCAAGCAAAATTTTACCCGTGATGCTTGCATAAGGAACAACTTGGACACGAAGAGCAGGGTTAACTGCAATAGGAAAAATATCTTCCACATCGCCACTTTCGTTAACCGCAACTACCGATGTGCTGCGATTGTTCGTAGCTTCATCAAAATCGAACGAAATCGTAGTATTAATTGGACGTGTACCAAAATCCTTTTTAACTTTAAAACCAATTTTCGCTAGTGTTCGATACTCGTTCAACTTAACTATCGCATTCGAATTCTTGACAACAACACTATAATCCAATTGGTAGCCACTAATTCCATTGGCCATGCTATCTTCAATAGCATCCCCATGACTATCATTTTCCAAGATCTCTTGCTGGTTCGTTTCGGCATCATCAAAATCAAACACTAACGTGTTTTTATAGTTCTCAAGCTGCTGCTCTGTTGGATTCTCAAACCCTTGTATCCGCAATTCGTCAACCGAAGAAAGCTGGCGAAAAGGTTGATCAACATTTCCCACTTGAAGAAAACGGTCATCAAAAGTAAGGTATATACTGGCACCTGAAATCGCGATGGCCGAACTACGAAGTTGCACAGCAACATCAAACTCCTCTCCTGGACCAACGACAAGGGCATTAGGTCGTAAACGAATTTGGACTTTACGTATAGCCAATGCTCCTGAACTAATATCATACCCCTCATTACCACTACTATCTGCAATCCTTGCATAGATATAATAGGAACCATTGAGGTTAATCCCATTATCTGACTCGAAAGATTGGATATCCCAAGAATAACGCCCCTGTCCAATACTGATCGGAGCAGCAGACACACCTTGAGCAATTGTCCCAGACAGACTCGTACTTTGGTTACCAATCGAATCAATTAGTATATCTATAGCTGAAGTTGCGCTCCTTTGATGATAATACAGGTTTACCGAAACACCATTATTATCCAGGTCCTCATTAAGCCACGAAATAGTGAATTCAGTGATGGCTTTAGAACCTTCACGAATCGGCGAAATAAGTTTGATAAGAGGAGGATACGTAATAATCACTTTCCCATCACTTCGAACCGCTTTTTGTTTAATTTGACTCTCTGTTTTCGAACCAGTATTCCTATCACTAATAATTGCGTAGATATAGACCCCATCTTTATTCTCTGGCACGCGCGCGGTGGTAAAATCCCATTTATACTGTCCCAGTGTGCCATCATCATCTTCAGACAAGTCAACAACGATAAGCTCCGCATTTTCACTTAGTGAAACAACATCGGCCGTTGACAAATCCAGCGGGCTGTAAAACAGATTAATTCTGGCGTTACCTCGATTCTTTTTATCACTCCACTGAATTACCACAGAACCATCAGTCACGGCAATATCATCCTCTGGAGAGAGATCCCAGATGTCAACATCATGCCGAACCTCAATTTTACCAGGACTACGCGCAAGGTCTGAAGAAATCGCAGTAAAGTCCTCAATAATACCGTAAATAGTATAGATTCCTTCAGGGATTTCATGAGTATCCCACACAATTGAAGTCACTTCACTTCCAACTGTTAAATNGACGGCATCCGNTTCATCAGCACCCGCTGAAGCCGGCACAATAACACCAGCTCCAGTACCAACAGTNACGCTTGCCCTCAATTGATCGACATCCTTGGGACCATANTTAGATTTTTCGGCATAATACAACATAATCTTCGCTTCAGTATTCGGACCGACTGCACTAAAATCAATAATCCCTTGATCATCAAAACGAGTCGGCGGCAATCTATCCGGAACCAACATCTTCACCACAGGTTGTTCTGGCATTTGGGTAATAATTGGCCCAGTTGAACTGAAATTCTCGCCCGGCCCCGCAGATCCAGATATACTGAACCCAAAAGCAGTTTTTGCTTCAATAATTATCCCTAATTTGTCATTCTCTCTGGCAATTTCCTCAGACTCAACCTTTGCCACTAGTATAAAGTTGTTTGTTACCGGCTCAGTTGAACTAAGTAGCCCTTTAATTTCCTCATCTAGATCAAAAACCATTGTGACAACATCTGTCTGAACTTCACCAATAGCACTATCACTTTCATTAAACATCTTGAACGGTTCAGCATCCCGATAAAGACTCAAAGTTGCTACTGATTCGCGAACAAAAGGCGGTTCAAATCTCAAAGAAAGAGACCTAAGTTTTTGCGTAACATCTGATTTTATTTCAATGGCGGCAAGTTCAATCGATTTTCCGAAAGATACCGGGACATTCTCTTTGAGAGCGGTCACAGTAATCGACTCAATTCCCCTGACTGTTGGGCCTTCCACCACCCTTTGATCTGCAGGTGGAGCGACAGCCGCAGCCTGCAAAAAGAAAAAAGCATTATTGCCAAAATTTAAAACTATTTGAGCACCACGCGCAGTTTGCTCAGACTGTACAATCACAACCAACAAGAAATTAGTAACCGTCTGTTCATCAAGAGTTCCAATCGGATACCCCAACCCCCGTTTCTGTAAATTCAACAGAGCTCTACCGTTTTCATCTAACTTCCCGTCAGCAACAAATTCTCCCGCATTCCTATCAGGAACTCCATCACTGTTAACATCATCATAAAGCTCAATCCTATCAACAGCATTATCATTAATCCCTTTGCTACCATTTTGATCTGGACTCTGATTCGACACCCTTAGAAAAAACCATTGATCCTCATTCCCGTCATCAGTAATAGCAATTTTTGCTGTAACGGCCTCTAAATCACCTGGGTCCACGATATTATCGCTTGTTACAGGTTCTATTTTAATATCGGTAACAAGCCCCCAAGAAAGGCCTGTAATAAGAATCAAACTAGAAATACAGGTAACCGCAACCAGGAACTCTTGGGTTGTTTTCTTCATATTCCCTTCCTAAAAATACGTTATAAAATAAATTCAACCACCACTAATCCAACATGAAGTGAGCTTGTTTAACTGAACATATTTAGCAGACTTGATGCTGATGACATTAACTGGGACCCCGTAGATAAACTTGCACTCAGAAGTGCTTGTTGGGTTTGATACTCAATAAGCGCAGTTGTCATATCAATTTCTTCAACCTTCTGTAGAAATCCCTTTAGCCCGATGACTTGATCTTCAAGCCTAGACCGCATAACGTGAAGACGGTTGATCCGTGCACCAACTTCAGTTTGGCGCACGGTGACATGTTCAGTTGTATGTTCTAACTTACTCGCCACCTGACCGATAGGTCCCATTCCACCATTACGGACTGCATCTCGCAATTCGATTAAATGATCAAAGACTCTTTGAAAAACGATACTACCAGGAACTCCAGTAGGAACAAACGAATTACGCCCAACTCGCTCCTGCTTGGTTCCATTATCACCAATATATCGAACACCAATAATATCACCTATGCCAACATCCTCATTCTTAAAAACTTCAGCACCTCTGTCCACAGAATAACTCCGTTGCAAAGAATGCTTCAACTTAATCACAGCACGATTTTCGAGAATATCCGTTTCCACACTTTCAACAAGTATATCCTCACCCCCATCAACATCCTGGACCCTAATGACCTGACCTGATTCAATCGTATTTTGCACCTGATCCAATGGAAGTACTAAAGAACCTACAGCGGCATCTCTGGTCAACGATGTCACTATTGATCCGTCGGCATTTGAGATCTGCGCATTTCCATCAACGAAGTACGGCCTGGTCAACTGTCCTGTAACCGTAATCACAGATCGGTCACCGATAGTTTGGATTGATTCAATTAAAACTTTCTCGCTTATTTCTCCACTAGATAAAACAATTTCGTCACCATCGTTAAAATTACTACCGTCACCTGCAGAAACCTCTAAAGTTCGGAGGGATGGATCACTTAAAATTGCATATTTACGAGTGAAAGGCTCAGTCGACCCGCGCTGTGTTTCAAACGCCGCACCTTCAGTTTTGGTACCAGCAAATAAGGGAACACCAGCGAAATCAATATTTACCATATCCAACACAGACTCAACTAACTGCCCAATCTCAGCAGCATAATATTTGTAATCACTAGAATTGTTGGTTTCTGACTGGGCCATGTGGGCCAAGTCCTGTGCCCGAAACAAAACATCTGATACCCCTTGATAAGCCCCATTAGCCACATCCATCAACGCTTCCGAATGTTCAGTATTTGAGACGAACTGCTTACTTTGATCAATATTTGCTTTTAAATCCAATATACGATTTGCGCGACCAGGATCCGCGGAAGGCTTATCGACCCTAAGCCCCGTAGACAACTGCATTTGTGCTCTTTCTANGGCTCCAAGCCGTGTCTCAATTCTTTTTTTGAGATTATTTCCTATNGTTNGCAGCGTTACNTTTGGCATTATTCACATTCCTAAAATTTGATCTAATTAAAGTTTTTCAATATAACTTGAATATGGTGGAGCCATAAATTTATCTTGGAGCCATACGATTAATCACAGTATCTGTCATACCATCTANAGTTGTCATCAGACGTGCCGCTGCTTGAAAAACATTTTGAGCNATTAAGACATCAACCAATTCTTCATCAATAGAAACCCCNGAAATATCCTGATACCTCGAATCCAGTTGTTCTCTGATAAGTTCCGCACTTTTAAGTTGTCTGGCATTGGACTGAGTACGTCCACCCAACGTAACAACAGAAGAATTATAAAAATCGAAGACATTCAATGTGTCATCTGCAAATAACAATTTATCGCGAACTTGCACAATCTGGTTGGCAGCGCTATTATCCCCTCGTGCCCCGCTCTGACCAGCAGCAATATTATTCAGATTTGTCTTTATCTCTCCCGCAAGAGCGATAGTAGCAGCGGCACGTACGGGAGTCTCCAGAAGCGCTTCTTCTGTCCCCGAAACCACTGCCCCATCAGGTAAATTGAACTGGAAGAAAGACCTACCTGATTCGCCATCTAAACCAGTGCCATTTTGGTGTATCCCATTAATTTCGCGCGAAAGCTTATAAGCAACTGCATCAAGATCCCTCATGAGCCCAGGTATAATTTCATCTTGTACATTAAGTAACCCACCGATTGATCCCGCCTCAATTTGGAGATCAGATAATTTCCCAACCCGGTTGGCCACAACCTTAGATAACTTTGTACTTCCACCCTCATTTTCCTTGCTCACGACCTGCAATTTATTAACTTCTTCCTGCCGAATAATTGCAGTTCCATCCAAAAAAAGCGATACCGTCCCATCAGGATTCTCAAAAACTCTAATATCAACTAGATCTGCAATCTCGGACACAACACTATCACGTAAGTCCATGAGGTCATGTGCGGGGAAAGGGCCAACTTTTGACCTGCCAATATCCTTGTGAACTTCAGCTAGCTGTTCTAAAAGCGAATTCACTCGATCAACCCGAATCTGAACATCTTCTGCAAAGCCTGCCTGTATTAACTCCAATTCCTCGTAGGCACTCTTCAGATCACCAGCTATGGCCTCTCCTTTGGCACGTAACTCCGCGCGAAACGCTGCATTAGGTGGCTCTTGAGCAAGAGTTTCCCAAGCATTAAAAAATTCGGACAAAGTAGAATTAAAACTGGACGAACCTGAAAACTCATTAAAAACAATTTCAAGGCGGCTTAACCCCAATTCCTCAGATTCCAAACGCCCTAACCTTTGATCAACTTGTCGAATCTGATTTTCAACAAAGATATCACGACGCCTAGTAATACTAGTTAGAGAGACCCCCGTACCAAGCTGAATCGCACGGCTGAAAGCAGAAGGCCCTCTATACGGCATTCCCGGAGTCGGCCGAATAACAGCAACCTGACGGTGGTAGGTTGGATCACCTGCACTAGATATATTCTGTTCACTAGTTTGGATAGCAGACTGATAAGATTGCATGGTGCGTCTACCCATATCCAAAATACTAAAAAGATTCGACATACATAACCCCTAATATAAAGCTAAATACGGTGATCGAACATCCCCTTACCTACTGGAGACCGTAAACTTCCATCATCCTCATAGGTCTCGCCAGGTTCCTCAATTCGCGTAACTTGATCAATGAGAAAACTGACATACTCATACTCACTTAGCAATAACTCTTTGTTAGTTGCATTGACATACTCAAACTCCGTCCTTACACGCTGTACTTCATCAAAGATATCAGCAAACTCAGATTTGAGGGGTTCTTCGGCTAACTCAATCAATGTCGCTGCATCCAAAGATTTAGAACCAACATGAGGAAAAGCAGACAACTCAGCCAACAAGTCATCACGTTCTGATTCAACGTTATTAATTCTGTAAATTAGCTTCTCCTTTTCAGAAATAAGATCAGCAAGATCTTCAATTTTCCTTTCAACTAGAACCTGACGTTCCTGATAAAGCAACTCAAGAAGATTGCTGTACTTCTCCAGCTCATACTTAACTAAGCTGTACAGATTCAAAAGGTGTTCCTGCATGCTCAATACCCAATTGCTATAGCTAAATTACTATACCCACTAATATCGACCCACAACACACAAACTTTATACACAACCGTAGACAAAAACCAATAACACACTCCCAACGGGCAATACCGCCTTATATTATAATGTCATTCCAAGGCGGGCAAGCTGAATAGCGTTACCAATAGTGGCATCCTGAGCCATCATCACTTTCTGATTGGCTTGATATGCACGTGTAATTGTGATCAAATCGACCATTTCAGTAACAACACTTACATTCGACATCTCAAGCGTACCAGTACGAACAGTTGGGTTTTCGACTGGATCAGCCGTCAGATTTGGGTCCGACGGAACAAACATGCTGTTACCAAGTTTCATGAGTTTATATGGTTTCAAAAAATCGACAACCTGCAAACGATCTACAAACTCCCCATCCACCAAGACATTACCATTGGGATCGATATCCACTTCACTACCAGTAACCTCAATNGGCCCTTTTTCNCCTAGAACCAAATGTCCTTCTGTGGTCACAANCATTTTGTCAACNTTNANNACGAAATTNCCATTNCGTGTATAGGCTTGGCCTANAGGGGCTTGNATTGTGAAAAACCCATCTCCNAAAATGGCCAAATCTAATGTGTTTCCAGTATTTTGATAATTCGCTGGCGCCACAAAATCATGTGCAGTTTCTGCAAAATTTGCGCCTGCTCCCAACCTACCAACTACAGGCCGCGGATCGACAATAAAATCCTTCCCAATCCTTCGCGGATCATTAATCCGATTTAATAACACACTTGGAAAAGCCTTTGAAATAGCAATGTCTCTTTTATAACCAGANGTATTTACATTGGCCAAATTATTAGCAACGATATCCTGGCGCGAGGCTTCATTGAGCATTCCGGATGCAGAAATAAACAACCCACGAGTCATAAAAATCTTCCTTCTATAGGAATTAGCTCATGAAGATGATTTGAACTTCGTGAGCTAATTCCTGAAAATTTCGAGATTATCGTTTCAATCCCATAGCTTCAGTTAGAATATTATCCGCCGTGGTAATCACGCGAGCATTGGCTTGGAATCCACGCTCAGTTGTGATCAGATCCGTAAATTCCTCTGTCAANTCAACATTTGACATCTCAAGAGCACCAGNGGTTATTTCCCCCATATTTCGTGTCCCAGCAGTAACAAACGCAGGNGCACCAGACGAAGGAGAAGTCGTCACCATGGTATCCGATAATATTGTCAAACCTTCAGCATTCGGGATGTCCGCAGCAGCAAGCTGGGCAATAGCCTTGTTAACACCATTAGAGAAAATCCCATCAATCAATCCAGTAGCACTGATGCTGAACGAAACTAAATTCCCCGGGCCAACCCCATCTTGNCTTTGAGCAATGGCATCATGNCNATCAGCAAACTGAGTCAAGTTGGCAAAATCGAGTTTGACGGCAAGTTCCCCTGCCCCAGTCTCNTTACCTTCAGNATCNACCGGCTGAACNTTAATGNAAGCAATTGCTGGATCAGCTGTCGAAAANGAAGCNGTCTGGTTGTTAAATTGGATTAACCCTGTTCTAACTTTGTCATCATCATTGGTAACAATTTTGGCATCGGTTATATGTGCGTCTTCTATNTTCCATCTCCACGTCCCAGCAGGATTTNCTGTACCATCAGTCTGNANAGATTCCTTGGTGAAAGTAATTTCAGCGTCGTGGCGTTGTCCNAGACCGTCAAAAATACCAATCTCTGTTTTATGGAATTTCGAAATATACTCAAGNGAAGCAGTACCAGCCTTAATTTCGTCACCAAATTTAAGAGTAACGAGCTGTCTGCCATCTGCATCCGAAAAGGTCACCGTACTATCAACAATTGACAGCGATTCACCTCCATCGAGAGAAGCAGTAAACGCATCGGCGCCTTCCGCTCTTTCGACACGAACCTTGTGAGANCCCGGTCTCAAATTCCCACCATCNTNNGCNGGNGTAACAGAACTCATTAGCCCNGTGCCACCATCAGAAACAACTTCAACTGCACCAGCCCTTGCATCTAAGTTAGACGCAAATTGGACAAACGAAGTTTTCCTTGATATCGANCGCATGAANGGGAAGGAAACNGAAGAGATAGCATCCGGATTGGCTGTGTTAACCTCACCNGTCACAGGATCTGCCTGCCAACCNAGTACTTTATACCCATTTGGCCGATAGACTAAATCACCACTCTGATCAATACCNAAATTCCCATTCCTAGTAAAAGCCCTAATNGACGANGCCTTAATAGATCGAGACGATTCTTCCTGAGCTTTTGTTCCTCCAGCAGGAACCTCCAACACGAANTGACCTTTCCCACGAAACATCAAATCNGTCGGCATATCNGTNGTCNNCGCACTACCATTCCTCTGCAACACGTCAATGGAGCCGATTTGGGATCCTGTACCTACAGATTGTGGGTTGACACCCCCTCTATCACCCTGCGCAGCCACTGCAGCTTTCAAGGTNTGTGAAAATGCCTCACGGAAAACAACGCGAGATTTCTTGAACCCAATGGTGTTAATATTTGACAGGTTATGACCAATAACATTAATCTTAGTTTGATGGTTTTTTAACCCACTCAACCCTGCATAAAGTGCACCAATCATTTATCAATTACCCCCTAATTTATTATGTACGTCCAATGCGTAAAGCATCTCTTGCCATTATTTTTGCTGCATTAATTGCTTGAACATTTGCTTCATACGAACGAGTCGCTGTAATCATATCCACCATTTCAGTAACCGTGTCCACATTTGGCATGTGAACATAACCATTTTCATCTGCATCTGGATGCCCAGGATCAAACTTAAGTTTCAATGGANTTGATAAGGACCGATCCTCTCGAATTCCATTTGGCGGGATGTAAACTCCCTTTAAACCCGGCCTCGCCACGTAGGTTACAAGCATCCTTCGAAATGGGCCTCCAGACTCAGTACGCGTAGTATTTACATTTGCGATGTTATTCGCAATCACTTCCATCCGTGTCCTCTCTGCCGTTAGGCCAGACGCACTGGAGGCGATTGCTGTTATGAAACTCATAAACNCCTTCCTAGACTATATAATTACAGCACTATCAATATTTGTAAAAACATTATCTTTCATGCGACCACTATCAACCACCGTCACAACTGTCCGGTTCTTGACACTTACAATCATCGCAAGATCATCCATCAATAACAAAGAATCAGTTGCTCCCTTCTGCGAAGCACGATCTATAGCCGACTCAATCTTGTCTATATCATTCGATGTCAAACTTATCTGGCGCACATCCAAACGCCCTTGAGCATGAGCACTAAATTGCACCCGCTGCCCTTTATCCACCAGACGCTGATTAAGCACTCTCTTGAAAGAAAATTTCCCGCCCTGTTTTCCTTTCGGTACCCTCAATAACGAAGGAGACTTCGTCTGCTCAACCGACTTATGCGCGTTTACTTCGTTAGTACGAACAACCATCTAGATAACCCTACATTTCCGTTCCCGGTGTGTTAGCCGCAGATGGCTCAGAAACCGTCTTTACTAACGAAGCATCTATTTCTCGACCACCAACTAATAGGGATATTTGTCCATCTTCCCCCATCCGGATTGAAGAGACAATACCACCAATCAGATCATCGACATTTCCTCCACCTAACGGAGCANCTTCAACATACTTACCCAAGATTGTGCTCGCTTGCATGAGAGCTGCGGCAGCAAAATTCTTATTTAGGTTCTGCATTTGTTCAAGCGCACTAAATTCAGCCATTTGAGCCACAAATTGTTGGTTGTCCATCGGCTCCAGAGGATTTTGGTGCTGTAACTGTGTCGTCAGCAGTTTCAAGAAAGCCTGCTTATCTAGTGAATCCTTTGTGCCTTTGACAGAATACGGATCATCCGTCTTCCCGATCAGGTCTGTAATATTGTAACCAACTGGATTTACACCCATTCTTAACCTCCTATGTCATACCAAATGATCAAACGAAAATGATCGATCCGACACGCTTTGTCTATCTTCCGAACTTTGCCTNCCTACCATCGTTTGTCGAATTGCCTGAGACATCTGATCCATGTCACGATTTGAACCACTCCAACCCCCTTGGCGATATCCCATGTTTTCCTGCCAACCGTTAAACTGGTTCGATTGATGAGAATTATATCCATTCTGCGAATCACCACTCCCAGTTGTCACTTGGAAGTTGTCAATTTGAATTCCTTGATCAGCAAGTACACTGCGAAGTTGCGCCAGATTCCCACGAACAACTTCACCAACCATGACATTCCGTACATGGATTCGAGCATTGAGCGAACTATCTTCAAACAAAAGCCTAATGTGAAGCCGACCCAATCTGGGAGGTTCAAGATCGATNACAGCTTCCTGCATACCTCGAGCCAGCTGCGGACTGACTTTATCAACAATCTGAATCATCACACGATCAGCATTAACCAATTGTAGCGTCGATGCATTGTTAAGTCCTTCGGAGCTGTTCATTAAAGCCGCAAGTTGATTTGTATCTAGATTCTGAATCTGACTCCAACTCAGTGATAAGTTCTGAACCGAATTTGTGACGGTACCTGGAGCATTAGCTACTAGTTCGGACGGCAGCTGAACTTTCTGAGAATCCAACTGCTGTTGCTGTTGGCCATTACTCTGATTTGGATCCAACTGCATTAGCGCAATCCTAAGCCGCTGCAAGAAAGCAAGATTCGCCTGATCACCATTATCAACATTAGCTAACAATTCGACCAGTGCCGCTCTCCCACCATCCTCTGCCGCTGGTTGGGAAACCAGAAAATCGCGAACAGAGCTAATCAGAGAAGCTCTAGAACGAGCTCGCCTTAGAAGATCCGACTCCCCGTTCTCAGACGAATCGGCATCAGCGGAAGGAGCTTGAATTACATAAAATTGGCGGGAAGCCGTTTGATCCATATCAACTGCCTGTTGGCGGGAAGCCAAGGCATTCTCAACATTTTGTTGACTCAATTCCACATCTGGCAATGCATTTTCAGAGGCAACAAAATCCTGATTTAATCCAACCGACACAACTTCTTCCTNGACTGACGCTATCTGTCCCCCAACTCCTTTGGAATCCGTTGGTATAACATCCTGCTTTTCTGAAGAAGCTTCAACCATCTCAGCTCTAGCTGGATCCATATCAACAGCTACAAAAAAACCAGAATCAGAATCCACCTGTGAAACGGCGATTTCATCCTGAGGCAAACTATCCAGATTAACTTCTGTAGACACAACGACATCTTCAAACCGAACAACATCCGTCGCTTCAATATCGATTTCGGTTCCCGATGCAGCCAATGTCTCAGACACAGAAACAGACTCGAGCTCTCCATCGGGAATAACTTGGG
Organism: Candidatus Poribacteria bacterium; assembly: GCA_002697225.1. The sequence continues at coordinate 11,057 of NZUQ01000004.1, read as the reverse complement.
ACGAAGCAACAAGAGCTTCCAAGTCAATATCAGGAACATTTTCCAACCCATCCCCAACCAAGCCCGAAACAACAGCCTCCAAGACCTCTTCCAGATTGGCTACTGCTTGTTGCCCATCAACATCACCTAGCGATACATCAGNGCCTTCAGAACGACCTTCAACCGAATCAATATATTGNCTAAGTTGCNGAACCAACATATCAGCTAAGCCAAGTTGGCCACTTTCCGCCATCCTCAGAGCGTACTGTTCATCAAGCATACTGTTAAAGATTTTCATCGAAGTACTGTTGGCACCAAGAAAATCTGTCTGGTTGGCTGTATCCCGCATCATAGAAAGCAGCTGGGCGGTAAAAATAGCCTCAAACTCCTTCGCAGTTTCCGTCAGCTTATCGGTATCAGAATTCACCGAAGCGCCTGTAATCACCCCCCTACTGACACTCCCAACCTTAGGATGATTCTGTTTCCCTCCATTGGCAGGGGAAGGCACCTTTTTAGATGTAGCGCCAGATGCAGAGGCATCTAGGCTTTCATCCGCTAGCTCTTGTAATAAAACAGGAAAAACTTCCATTATCCAAACCTTTTACATAATGATTAAAGTTGCATGCAACGCGCCTGCTTTTTCCATCAGCTTCAAGACCTCAATCAGGTCTTCAGTCTTTGTACCAACAGATTTGAGGGCAGCAACAACATCAGCTAAAGTAGTCCCCTCAGAAGACACAGGAATAATGTTGATGGTTGTCGGTGGGGTCTCACCANCCTGACCGGTACCGAGAGAAACAGCAAATGGGGAAATCTGAACTCCTTCACCGATAACAACCGCACCTGTTTTAGGATCAACCACAACAGTTGCTTGCGTGTTAGGCTCAATCTTCAACTCACTAATCGCNGCNATAAAATTNACCAGCTTACCNCCATAATAGGCTTCGGGAACNTCAACTTTNACGGTTCCTGAATCCACTGGNTCAGCCATACCATTCCAAAAAGTTTCATTAATCTTCTTAGCAATTAAGCTGGAGGTACTATAATTGGGATGATTCAAACGGAGAGTTATCGAATCCATGTCATCCAAGCTTACCTCCAGATTACGAACCACTAACCCACCAGACACAATTTCTCCGTTTGGAGGCAATGTACCGCCACGCTGCCCCTTTGGTCTAGTGACAACAATTCGACCCTGAGCCGTCGCATATACTTTACCATCCCCAGCTTGAAGTCGCGCGAAAAGCAACGTCCCATTGTTTAAATCCTTGGCGTCCCCCATTGAAGAAACAAACACATTAAGCCGATCTCCTGATTTTGCAAAAGGAGGAAGATCGGCTGTCACTATCACTGCCGCGATATTCCTCGCCTGCAATTGATCTGGATCTAGACGAACACCTTCCATCCGACTCAACATATTCGATAACGCTTGTCGACCTAAAACTAAACGCGTACTATCACCTGATCCCGCCAATCCAACAACAATCCCCATTCCCAACAACTGGTTCGAGTTAATCTCCTGAATTCGGGTAATGTCCCCCATTTGAACTTCAACAGCGAACGAAGAAGTCACGAACATGAGAAAAAGCAACAGCGAAAGTTGACAAACAAATCGCTTAAGATCCAAATAATGCATTTTCTTCTTCATTATTACCATTTCACTACCCATACAACCCTGGGTTAAAAAAGAAGACTCAGAAGCGAGCCAACAAAGCGGAAAGGAAANGCAATAATATCGGCAATCTTCCCTCCTTGACCTTGCTGATTCGGCGCACGATACTCAATTCTCGCGTTTGCCAATGCCGATGAGATCACACTGTTATTAGGAGAAATATCTGAAGGGCGGACAATCCCTTCAACAGAAATCTCAGTTTCCTGGTCATCTATTGCCGTGTGCTGAGCCCCAGCAACTCTCATGTTTCCATTTTCAAACACTTCCACAATAGTGGCAGTTACTGTTGCCACGAAACTAGTTTGACGCGAAGTTGTTTGGGCACCACCCCGCTTCGTTTGCCCCGTCAGCGAGGCTGACCCACTACCATCTGGTAGTGCGCCCAAAAAACCAGTCCCTCCCGGCAAATTGGCATTCGCGCTCAAAGCAGAACTGCGATTTTTAGACGACTGCGCATTTTGGTTAGCTTGCGCATTCTGAACAATCACAACCGTTAGCAGATCTCCAACCTTCCTGCTAATTAAATCGCTATAAAGTTCATCTGCAAGTTGCCCTTCCCGATACAAAACCTGTGCATCCAGCCNACTAGTTACAAACAAACAGACCAANCCACAAATNATAATCACAGCAAACTTAGAAANCNTACTTAGCATAAATANCCCAACTTCAAATAGCCCACAATCATAAAGANCCAATCACCGAACAGCAACTTGAACATCGCCGTTGGGCGTAACAATACCAACAATGANCNTNTTAGACAGACGATTTTTTACNGATATTTCCTGTCCAATAAAACCATCAANCAAGGCTCTACCAGCGCTTTTCACCCGAACCCCATTAAAATTTGCAACGATTGTTACTAATTTTCCGCTTAAGATTTTTGGAATTCTTTCGACCATATTAGATGTTAACACAGTTCCCTTGGAAACACGACGATTCGCACGTATCTGTCTAAGCTGTGTTGCTTGAACAGGGGTGNGCCTCGCTTGGTCTAGGGTTTGGGTGGAGCCCTCGAAATCCTTTATGACCAGCGGATCACCCNTGGTGAAGTTTTTCTTTGCAATCAATACTTTAGTAGTCAGTTTCACGCTAAATGGAATTTTAACTGACTTCCGATTAACACCATCAATTGAAATGTCTAAATAAACGTTAATATGTCCAGCAAGAAATTGGGATCGAAGCCGACGCAAAGAAAAATCAAGCTTGCCAGTCNGCAGGCTGAGATTTGGCACTGAAGTATCCACTTCAACTTGGTATTCGCCTCCATCAAAACGCTGTGTCAGTTCTTCTAACAGCGCACTTTGGGCAAAACCAATAAGCTCTTGCGCACTGACTAACAAAGACTTTCTGCTGACAAGTACCTTCGTGTTCTTTGAAATATCAAATAAACTCGGGTCAAGACCAATCTCTCGTAATACACTCTTGGCAATTCTCAGTGAATTCCCAATAAAACCAGCATCTATAACTACAGGAGGACGGCCAACGAGAGGTGAGGTCNTTAGCCTCAGTGACCGTATAATCTCAATCTGGTTTTCAGTAAGCTGTGCTCCCTCAATTTCACGGCAGATATCTCCGATTAAAATAGATGAACCNTCAACTTCTACTTTGTCAACAAACGTAATTTTAATCTGTTCGGCTGAAGCTGCACCACAAGCAAAAAACAAGAAAACAGCCAGCGAAACGACTAAAAGCCCACAAGTTCTCAAATGNAACCTANCCATAAACAAGTTTAAGATNACGCTAAAGAAAAAANCGATTCAAATCTACCTACGAATTTGGTTTGCTGTTGACAACATATCATCGGAAGCAAGAATTGCACGCGAATTTGCCTCATACGCACGCTGCGCCGTAATTAAGCGAACCATTTCTTCAACAACTTCAACATTAGAAATCTCTAGAAACCCAGAAGTAAGTGTCCCAAATTGATCTTCCGTAGCCTCTCCGGAAGCCGCGGTTTGGCGGTAGAAGTTTGCGCCGAGACTTTGAAGGCCTGCAGGGTTAGGAAACCGGAAAATCTGAATCTGCCCCACCTGCTGAGGCTCTTCCTGACCATCAGAGCGAACAGAAACNGTNCCATCAGNACCAATCGACACGTCTGCAGCATCCTCNGGAATATTAATGGAAGGATCAAGAACATGACCATCGGTAGTAACAATCCGAAACTGGTCATCCAACTTAAAAGATCCATCACGCGTATAAATCAGGTTTTGCTTATCATCAACAACCTTGAAGAACGAATACGGACTATCAAGCTTTAAGTCGAAAACATTCTTCGTCTCGANAACGTTCCCAAGAGAAAACATCCGTTGCGTCGCTCCGGTCCTTACACCATGCCCCAGTTGTATCCCAACGGGAACAATCGTTTGCTGGGTGCTTTGCACACCCGGCGTCCGAAGCGTCTGGTACAACAAATCCTGGAATTCAACCCGTGCTTTCTTGAAACCTGTCGTATTAACATTCGCTAAATTATTAGCAATTGTGTCAACATTGAACTGTTGAGCTCGCATGCCAGTTGCAGACGTAAACAATGCGTTAATCATAATTTCCTTCTCTATCCCTGATTTANAAAGGCNCCTCACAGACNAAAAANCCGTGGGGAGACGCCATCAGGCTTCTAAAATATAAATTATTTGGGAACACTATAAAACTTCAGGCATCAACAACATCCTGATGAAGGAGGGAGCTAGTAGATGAGAGACAACGATGCACCTTAAAGACNNCCCATAANCTCAGGCAGCGANGCAACNCCAGCTGTTTCAATCGTTCAACAGCCATCGGCTTCTGCAAAGCAGTCCAGCCCTAAATAAACAGTGACAACTACAGTTCCCTTTATCGGCTCTCTAACAGAGCCACGCCGCTAGACTATCATACAGNTTTTTTTTTGTCAACTAAAAAAGTGCCTCTCTTATTTCATCCTTAANCTAGCAGAATTNCATCCTAAACTTCCATTAGAATCCATATTCCTAAACATCATTATAATAATACTCAATTAAACAAGCTATTGATACAATACCCTAAACGAATAATTTTAAACCGCCAAATATCGGAATTGGCTAACACTCAACATCTGAACTATCAAAATGAACCTAATATAACCCTAAAAACGCGATTTGAAATTATCACCGAATGGAAGTTATTGAAAATTCGCCATTTTTCAAATCGCTAAAAACTGATAGNCAATTGAACATTTGGANTGTANCTCCCCAAATTTAAGTTTNCAACAACCTANNTTGAGGTGAATAAACACACTTCTCGAAAAAACTTGCTTTTTCGGCGTTTAATGTGTTACTTTCTGAGACTCTAAAAGTTTTGCAAATGAGTTTTATTTAGTTCAGGCTTAATCTTGGGAATTTGGAGATCAGCCACTTCAAAATATTTTAATACCAACTCTGGCATGTTTTCAACNAGCTAAAATATACTTCACCTCCCGTAATGTTTTGCAAAGTTTTGCAAATNCAAGTCAGTTGAGAATGTGAATCATCAATTACATCGATCTCTGAATCCCCAGGTTACACCCCAAAAAGCACTAACAGCAATTGTAAGCTATTAAGCCAGAAAACCTTAGTACAATAAATTTTAAGGACGTATATATACAATGATTGAACATGATGTGCTCNTAATCGGTGGAGGCTTAGCAGGCATGAGTGCTGCTCTCCACGCAAAACAGGCTGGAGCAGATGTAGCAATGCTTTCAAAAGTTTATCCAACACGTTCACATTCAGCAGCCGCGCAGGGTGGCATCAACTCCGCTATAGGAGTTGAGGATTCTTGGGAAGTACATGCCTACGAAACAGTCAAAGGGAGCGATTTCCTAGGAGATCAAGACGCCATTGAAATTCTATGCCGAGAAGGCATTGAGGACATTTTTGCACTCGAACATTACGGGGTCATCTTCGATCGAGATGGTGAAGGACTTATCCACATGCGTGGTTTTGGCGGAACGGACAAAAGTCGGACTTGTCATGTTGGAGATATGACTGGGCAAACCATACTACATGTTATTTACGAACAACTCCTTAAGTTGGAAGTCCAATCTTACAATGAATGGTTTGTCACAACCCTGTTGATGGAAGATGGAATATGCTGTGGCGCAATTGCTATGGAAATGACCAGTGGCAAACTAGAAATCATTAAAGCTAAGTCTATCATTCTTTGCACTGGCGGGTGCGGTCGTGTCTATGAACCAAGTACTAATGGGCTGATAGTAACGGGGGATGGGCTATCCTTAGCCTATCGTGTAGGCGCAGTGCTTATGGATATGGAAATGGTACAATATCACCCAACCACTTTGCCCGCTAATGGTTTCCTCATAACAGAAGGGGCACGAGGTGAGGGAGCATATTTGCTAAACGCCAATGATGAGCGTTTCATGCTAGATCCACGTTATGAAGCTACCACGCTGGCGGAAAAAGCATCGCGTGATGTCGTTTCGCGTGCAGAAACAATCGAAATTCGAGAAGGACGTGGAATAAATGGTTGTGTCTTATTGGACTGTCGTCATATTAAGGATCGCATCTTGGAAGCTTTTCATCAAATTTCCGAGCTCGCAAAGGACTATGCCGGCGTTGACATAACGAACGAACCTCTGCCGGTCCGTCCAGGGATGCATTACATTATGGGCGGCATCAAAACCGACACAGACGGTCGTTGCTATAGGTATAATGGTGAAGGCATCACTCCNCTCCCAGGCTTGTATGCTGCTGGCGAGACGGCTTGTGCTTCCGCACACGGAGCTAATCGACTAGGAGGAAACAGCTTACTAGATTGTGTTGTCTTTGGCCGAAGAGCTGGAGCACACGCGGCCCAATATGCTAGTAACNCTAAAGATATTAGCATCTCCGAACAAGTNATTAAAACCGAAGAGCAGAAAATTGTTGATCTCTTTGCTCGTACAACCGNCGAACGTCCGGCAACACTAAGATTGGAAATGGGTAATATTATGCACGAGTTCACTGGCGTATTTCGAGACGAATCAGGATTGCTCGAATCACAGCGCCGAATTGGACTGGTAAGAGAACGCTATCCCCAAATCTCTGTTGACGATAAAGGCAGAATATTCAATACTGATTTAGTAGCAGCTCTAGAGCTAAATTATATGCTCGATTGTGCAGAGACAATTATTGCTAGCTGTCTTGCGCGTCAAGAGAGTCGAGGTGCACACACACGTACCGATCATCCTACACGAGACGATGAAAATTGGCTTAAACATGTGGTTGTCTACCAGACAGATGAAGGCCCTGCGGTCGATTATTTACCAGTAACCATCACTAAATGGCAACCAGAGTTGCGGCAATATTAAGAATTTGATTTAAAAGGAGCCAAACTAAAGATGATTCAAGCTAAACTAAAAGTTTATCGCTATAATCCTCAAAAGGACCAAGAGCCGCACTATGACACTTACATAGTGGATAATTTACCTGACTTTGCTACAGTACTGGATGCACTTATTAAAATCCGTGAAGAAATAGATGGCACATTGACCTTGCGCTGTTCCTGCCGAAGTGCGGTTTGCGGCTCATGTNCCTTTCGGGTGAATGGGCATGCTAAGTTAGGATGTAAAACCAAACTGTCAGCGCTCGCACCCAATGGCGAGGAAATTTGTGTAGACCCAATGGGTAACATGGAAGTAATTAANGATCTCGTAACTAGTATGGACACATTTTGGGACAAGCTACGGCAAGTCAAACCATGGATTGAAATCGAAGGTGAACCACCGGAACGTGAGTATAAAGTTCCACATAGCAAGATGGTAGAGTTACAACAACCAATGAACTGCATCATGTGTGGAGCGTGTGTAAGTGACTGCACAGTATTAGAGGTGGATGAAAAATTTTTGGCCCCAGCTGCACTCGCCAAAGCTTACCGAATCGTTGCTGATCCTCGTCATGCTCCAACTAAAGAATCCCTAATAAACCTAAGTCAAGAGGGAGGTATTTGGGATTGCACTCGTTGCATGGAATGTGTGCAAGTTTGTCCAAAAGATGTTGCACCGATGGATCNAATCATCAAGTTGCGTGAACTAGCNATCAAGGAGAAGCTAACCAAAAACGTGGGCGCGAAACATGTGATTCATTTCACCGAAAGTGTATCACATAGCGGTACAATTGATGAACGCACTCTACCCGTTAAAGCTGCGGGCTTAGGTTGGGCTATAAAAAACACAGGTACTGCAATCAAAGCAATATTGAAAGGGAAAATTAAACCTCCCCTTCCGGGTACCCACTCATCAGTNNCAGAAGTAAAGGACATACGCCGCATTCACACAGAACTGGAGAAAAAACCTTAAACAAATATNTGAAGTGAATAACATATGGTCCATCACAAGCCAATGTACACATCCCAAATATTGCCCCGAAGAGGACAGAANNCACNAAATTTGTCTTTTAACTCGGNAAAAGGCCAAATTGATAGAAACCCAACATCTTTGCCGATTAAGCCCCTACGAGCTTTCAAGAAAAAAGTAATATCATATATGGATCGATAAATCACAACTGATATAGGAGTAAATCTACATGAGAGTTGCTTACTTCCCTGGCTGTGTAGCCAAAGGGAATTGTCCTGAACTGAACCAAGCCACCAAAAAAATTGCACCGATGCTTGGTATTGAATTGGTTGAACTCACTGGTGCTCCCTGCACCGGTGCAGGTGTTTTAGAATCACAAAATCCAGTGCTTGCAGATACTTACAATGCTAAAACTCTCGCGCTCGCTGAGGAATTAGATTTACCATTGATGACAATCTGTTCAACCTGCATAGGTTGTCTACGTAAAAGCAATAAGAAACTGTCTGACAATGAAGGTTACCGTGCAGAAGTAAACGCAGTGCTTGAATCTGGCGGGCACACTTACCATGGAGGTGTTGATGTCACACATATTCTCTACGTTATCATCAAAGAAGTTGGTATTGATAACCTTCGCGATATGGTAAAGAAACCCTTGACAGATCTGCGCATNGCACCATTTTACGGTTGTTACATACTTCGTCCCGCTGACATAATGGGGATTGACGATCCTGATAATCCAACTTCAATGGAAAGAGTAATTGATGCTTTAGGCGCAACTCCAGTGGACTACAGCGGTAAAACTCGCTGTTGCGGTTTTCCAATTGGGTTAGAAAACGAAGAAGCATCATTCAAAATGGCAGGAAAACACATTGGTGAAGCCAAGGATAAAAGTGCTGATTGCATGGTAACACCCTGTCCATTATGTCATATGAATCTTGACCTCCAACAGCCTGGGGTTAGCCGGGTAATCAACCGACAGCTTGACATGCCGATTTTGCATCTTCCGCAAATGGTCGGCTTAGCACTTGGTATATCACCGAAAGAGCTAGGCTTTAATAAACATATGATACCAACTCAGAATGTACTAGCAAAGCTGGGCATATAANATTGTTCAAAAGAAATTAATTCGGTGATACAAAGCAAATGACCGAGACTTTAAGAAGCTGAATTATCTCTTTTATTAAACAAAAACGTCACTTACCCCTTGAAGGCCTGAGTTAGCTGTCTTCCGGGTTGAGAATAGCTTTAAGGTATTCCTTTCTCATCAATGCGATATGAGAAATGGAAATTTCCTTAGGGCAAACGGCCTCGCACTCACCATGGTTTGAACAATCACCAAAACCTTCTTCATCCATTTGCTTAACCATTTCTACCACCCGTNTTTTTCCTTCGATTTNCCCTTGAGGAAGTNAGGNNAGATGTGCGACCTTAGCCCCAACAAACAGCGAAGCNGAAGCATTTGGACAAGCAGCGACACAAGCGCCACAACCAATGCAAGTAGCAGCATCCATAGCTCGCTCAGCGGAATTCTTGGACACCAGCACAGCATTTGCATCTGGAGCTTCGCCAACATATAAGGAAACATAGCCAGCAGAAGTGATAATTCGGTCAAACGCACTTCGATCCACAACTAGATCTTGTATAACGGGAAAGGCGTTAGAACGCCAAGGCTCAACTGTAATGGTATCTCCATCTTCAAATTCACGCATATGAAGTTCACAGGTCGCAGTGGCTTGCTTGGGGCCGTGGGCTACACCATTAATTACCAAGCTGCACATCCCACAAATTCCTTCACGACAGTCGTTATCGAACTCAACAGGGTTTTCTTCCCGTCTAATTAGATCCTCATTTAGTTTGTCCAACATTTCAAGAAACGACATATCAGAAGAAACACCATTAACAGTGTATGACACCATTTCACCTGAGCTGTTTGCATTTTTTTGACGCCAGACCAATAAATTTAACGTCATCTCTTTCATTGAAAACACCTGGCTAACTTGATACATTCACTCCGTTTTTACTTATAACTTCGCTGAGTTAGATCCACGTTCTCAAAAGACAGAAATTCCTGGGAATAGGAAGGTGCTTTCCCCTCACCCATATATTCCCATGCTGACACATAACTGTAATCCTCATCATTACGAAGTGCTTCCCCTTCGGGAGTTTGGCTTTCTTCACGAAAATGTGCGCCACAAGATTCCCTTCGACTCAACGCATCCAATGCCATTAACTCCCCCAATTCCATATAATCAGCCACACGTCCAGCAAACTCCAGATTCTTATTTAGCATATCCTGATCACCCCCAACCTTGACATTCTCCCAAAATTCCTCACGCAACTCACGAATTTCTCTTATTGCGCGTTCAAGCCCCACTCCTTCACGTGACATACCAACATAATCCCAAAGAATACGTCCGATTTCCTGGTGAAATTCCTTCACCGTTCTTTCTCCTTTGATAGAGAGAAGTTTTTCAACTTTCCCATGAATCTCTGCTTCAGCATCTTTGAAAGCTGGGTGCTCGGTGGTAATCTTCGGCAATTCGTCACCTGCAATGTAATCTCCAATAGTGGATGGAATGATGAAGTACCCATCAGCCAAACCCTGCATTAAGGCACTTGCTCCAAGACGGTTTGCTCCATGATCAGAGAAATTTGCTTCGCCAAGAACATGTAAACCAGGAATTGTACTCATTAGATTATAATCGACCCATAACCCTCCCATTGTATAATGAACTGCGGGATAAATGCGCATCGGTGATTCATAAGCATTTTCACCTGTAATCCTCTCGTACATATCAAACAAATTACCATATTTTTCTCGGACAGTTTCGACTCCAATGTGCTCTATAGTACCAGCAAAGTCGAGATAGACAGCCAAACCTGTTTCACCAACCCCCCGCCCTTCGTCACAAACAGCCTTAGAGTTTCTCGATGCAACATCACGTGGCACAAGATTCCCGAAACTCGGATATTTCTTTTCAAGGTAATAATCCCTTTCGTTTTCTGGGATCTCATTTGGTGGGCGTTTATCATCTTTGTTCTTAGGCACCCAGATACGCCCATCATTTCTCAACCCTTCACTCATAAGCGTTAGTTTAGATTGATGATTGTCTGAAATCGGAA
>NZUQ01000003.1 GCA_002697225.1 Candidatus Poribacteria bacterium | reverse complement strand
CCAACCCACTGGTAATCGTGTCTCCGGCCACGCCGCTACCAAAACTGTTCTTCCAGCCAAGGCCTTGCTCTTCGAGGGTGGCACCCTCGGGTTCCGGCCCAACGTACTGATCCGCATCGGCAGCACCATGGGTTTTACCGAATGTGTGTCCGCCGGCAATGAGTGCAACTGTCTCCTCATCATTCATCGCCATGCGAGCGAACGTCTCTCGAATATCCTTGGCTGCAGCAAGCGGATCCGGATTACCATTTGGCCCCTGTGGATTCACATAGATCAGGCCCATTTGAACGGCTCCAAGAGGATTCTCCAGTTCCCTGTCGCCGGTGTAGCGCTCGTCCCCAAGCCACGTGGTCTCCGATCCCCAGTAGATATCCTCTTCGGGGCCCCAGACATCCTCGCGTCCTCCAGCGAACCCGAACGTCTTGAAACCCATCGACTCTAAGGCACAGTTCCCAGTTAAGATCAGCAGGTCAGCCCACGATATTTTCCGGCCGTACTTCTGCTTGATTGGCCAGAGCAACCTGACCGCCTTGTCAAGGCTCGCGTTGTCAGGCCAACTGTTGAGTGGTGCAAAGCGAAGTGTACCAGAGGCTGCGCCACCGCGACCGTCACCGATGCGGTACGTGCCTGCGCTATGCCACGCCATTCGAATGAAGAGCGGTCCATAGTGGCCGTAGTCGGCTGGCCACCAGTCCTGTGACGTCGTCATCAACTCACCGATATCCTTTTTCAGAGCATCTAGGTCAAGTGTCTTGAACTCCTCGGCGTAGTTAAAATCCTTGCCCATAGGATCGGACAGGGGCGAGTTCTGGTGTAATATATTCAGATTCAACTGATTCGGCCACCAGTGTTGGTTCGCTGTGGTCCCGACCGCCATGTGTCGGTGAGATCCGCCCAAAACTGGGCACTTACTTTTGCTTTCCATGTTCTCTTTTTCTCTCCTTTGAGATTAAATTTTGTCTAATTCACAAATGGCCATTATCTTTAATCATTGACTGACCATTTCATGATTCAGTTTTTTTGCAACTTGGGCATAAACCGTAGAAATCCAATTTGTAATCAAGTAATTCAAAGCCTTGCGACTTTAATAGATCCATATTCAAATTCTGCACCAACGATTGATCTATATCGTAAACCTGATTGCAATCAACACACTGCAAATGGAAGTGTCGGTGTAGATCCCCATCGTAACGGGAGATACCACCGCACTCCAACCGCCGCAAAAGGCCAAGNNCCTCTAATACGCCTAAATTACGGTAAANTGTTCCCAGACTTATCTGTGGAAGATGATAGCGTACTGCTTCGTATATCTCTTTAGCCGTNGGATGGGTTANCATCCTCCTCAATTCNGTTAGGANCACTTGACGCTGCCGAGTTACCCGNTGCCCTNTNNCACGAAGTATTTGTTCCATATTTNCCTGAGGTTTTTGAANACCTATTAATACCAACTAAAGTCAAAACCNNCGACCATNAAAAAGNCGACAAGGNTTGTTAGTAACAGGAATCATTACTAATANAATTATACAAANACCNAAACTATTATACAAGCAAAAATTTTGTATTTTCGTNTACGCNNNTAGAACAGAAAATCTATTGGGGAANGNGGAAGATAGTCAGTCTAATAACAGGACAAACTACCAATTTACCTGACAGAATTCCTCATAATCGATCAATTCATGGATGGTTGGNTTTTCACCACAAATTGGACATTCAGGATCTTGTCGGAGTTTTAATTTCTTGAATTCCATATTCAAGGCATTGAAAAGTAACAGGTGACCGATAAGCGGTTNCCCAATATCCAATAAAACNTTGATCGTCTCAATTGCCTGCACATTACCAACTATTCCAGGGAGAACNCCTAAAACCCCNGCTTCCTGACANCTGGGNGCCATGCCNGGAGGAGGAGGAACAGGATAAAGACANCGATAACAAGGCCCTTTCCCTGGNGAGAAAACGGTTGCCTGTCCTTCAAACTGGAAAATACTACCATGCACATTTGGTTTTCCAAGCATTACACAGGCATCATTAATTAAGTAGCGAGTAGGAAAATTATCGCAACCATCGAGCACAAGATCATATTTCTCAATAAGTTCCAAGGCATTTTCGCTAGATATNCGATNTGTATAGGCANCTACCTCTACATCTGGGTTAATATCAGCAATTGTTTCCATCGCTGACTCAGTTTTGAGGCGACCAATATCGTTTGTTCCNTGTAGTATCTGCCGTTGNAGGTTGCTCAAATCGACTACATCCATATCGATTATCCCCAAAGTGCCAACCCCTGCNGCTGCTAGATACAGGGCGGCTGGGGAACCAAGACCTCCAGCACCGATCAGCAGCACTTTAGCCTCAAGAAGTTTTGTTTGTCCAGTTCCACCAACTTCCTTGAGGATAATATGCCGACTATACCTCTCTATCTGTTCATTACTAAAATTGAACACTTGATTAATACCTCTAATTNCTAAATTTGGATGAAAATGTGGGAGGNGTCAAACCGTATGTATTATTTCTCTAGGTTGACAAGAAGACTGGAAACATCTAAATTTGAAGTGGAGGAAATTAGAACTGNGAATCGTTCCCGAGAATCTNCAGATGCCCTTTTAAGCGTAAAGTCCGCATTACCATATACCTTTTCAAGGANGGGGGATAATTCGAGCTTNACAGCCTCGAAAGTTTCCTGNGTATTTGGCGCCAGATGTCGATTGTTGACCATAAACAGGATTTCGCCTCCTTTGAACCTAACTTTATTTCCAAGGTCTTGCTCTTGTTCCAGTTTTTGGCACTTCTTAAAGGTTTTGATAAAAGCCTGACTAATCTTTTGGTGATTATTCCCTTCTACTTTTTCCTTTTGGTTATACAGGAACCCATGACGATTTCGAGCGTTATCAATACTATAATTCACACGCTTGGAAATAAGCAAAACCCCTGGCCCAGCATGAGTGAAAGAGTAATCAGCATAATTCAGATAATCATCATGATCGGCTTCTTCCATCCATTTATTGAAGACCTGAATAAAATNTTGGTAACTTATAGAACTTTCTTCNGTAACAAAAACTTTNACATTAATTTGTTGTAAATCTATGACATCCAATTTGTGAGAATTCCCCCAGGATTTTATGAGATAGTTTTATCAGATTTGGCCAAAATCTATGATTAGCACTCAAGGATAGCACGAAGCATTTAGCTCATTCACCTTTACGAATTAAAAGACGATAGTGCTGGCCGATCTTTTTGGTGTCGACAATTTTGTGCCCATCATTTGTCAAACTAGCAGGGACGTTTTCAATGGGTTCACCATCATCAATGGTAATCTCCAATAGCTCTCCTAGATTCATCTGCTCCAGTCTAACCTTGGCTTGAACATAGTTAAATGGGCAAGCAACTCCTTTCAGGTCCATGGCATCGACGATTGCTTCGGCTTCAGTTGCTGATTTTGGAATTCTAGCTGGTGCNGCTTCACGTTTCTTACGTCCTCGAGCTTGGTCCTCTTCTTCTTGCCGAATCTGCATTCGTCCATAAACATTATGGGACTGCTCGACAAACAGGGTTGCTTCTTCAACCCGACGATGTGTTAATTCCTCATCGAATGTGGAGGTGTTTTCCTCAACGGCTTTGAATAGGTGTTCACCATAAGCCGAGAAGAAAATCTGNGTATCAAAGAATCGATCCCGAAATTCCCGAACTGTCGTTTCATCATCGATGTATTGTATGCCTTCGGTCGTCAGAAGACCATCAGCCGCATGAATCATGGCTTCGAGCGAACGCGCAGCTGAAGCTTCAAACTCATTGTCTTCCAGATGAACACCGGCTTCGTAGATCAATCGATCAGCTTCTTCCAATTTGAAAGAGACCAACTCCACCAATTGCCCCGCACATTCACCCACGCCTTTTTGCAACTTGAACTCTTTGGTGTCACCTGTGTCGATATAATAGCTGGGATCCTCTTCATAAGACGGGATTTCGTCATACTGTTTCAGAACTGCCTTGATTTCAGGTTTTCCCAACCGTTCAATATAACCCGTGAAGGTTTCGTCTTCATCGGTTCGCTCATCCAGATATCGACCAGTCAAGTGTTCGATGAACTGTGGAATGTGTTTACCATGAATCTTACCTGTGGCTAAGCCATAAGAGCCAGCNTTCTCGACAGCATGTCCTCCCAACATCACTTGGTAATAAGGAGCAATATGCCCCTGCATACGACGGGAAGAACCAAAAAAACCAATGTTGGCTATATGATGTGCACCGCAAGAGTTAGGACAACCGCTGATTTTGATCCTCAAGTCTTTGATTTCTTCCTTGACTCCATTTTCCAAAAAGTGACCTCGTAGTGAGGCTGCCAAACCTCGTGAAGAAGAAATCCCTAACTTACAGGAATCAGTACCAGGACAGGCCGTAATATCAGTCAGTCGTTCGGCATCGCCTTCTGCCAAGCCAATGGCTTGCAATTCTTTATAGACAGAGGGTAGGTCACTCATCGTAACCCAGCGCAGAATGATATTTTGNTCCACAGTAGCTCGGACCGTCTCTTTGACATACTTACGGGCTATGTCGGCTAAACCACGGGTTTGGTCCGATGTGATGTCACCTAAAGGCAAGGTGATTTGTACCACGGCATAGCCTGGTTGCGCTTGAGGTTTAACATTGGTAGCATGCCAAGCATGAAATCCATCTGGCTTTACTGTACCATTGAGCTGGGTCGGCGGCCTGAGCGGCGACTCANCAAATTTTTCCAGGTCATCCAAATGGGATGTCCATGTTGGATCATGGCGCAATTTCTCCCGTTCAGCATAAACTTCCCGACGAAATTCGTCGATACCGAGTTTCGCGACTACAAATTTCATCCGAGCTTTATTTCGGTTTTTGCGCTCGCCTAATCGACTAAAGACTTTAGCCATTGCTTGCGAAACAGGGAGAAGTTCTTCAACAGGTAGAAATTCCTCTAGGATCTTAGCTCTGTGAGGGACTGCCCCAAGTCCTCCACCGACATACATNTTGAATCCACGTTTCTTTTCACCATCGACTTCTTTTACAACNGCTACAGCACCGATGTCATGCATCTGGGCAAAGCCNCAAGCGTGATCGTGACAACCAGAAAAAGAAATCTTAAACTTTCGGCCAAAGTCCTGCCCATCNGGATGACCAAGCAAGAAAGATGAAAGCGCTTTGGCATAAGGAGTAACATCAAATGTTTCATCGTTACAAACACCGGATAGTGGGCACGCAGTAACATTTCGAACGACATTTCCACATGCCTCTTTGGTAGTAATTCCAACTGAAGCTAACCGTCGCATCAATTCAGGAGTGTTGTTAATATCAACGTAGTGGTACTGAACATCTTGCCGAGTAGTAATATGTATAATACAATCGGAAAATTCTTCACCAATGTCAGCCAATATTTCCAATTGATCAGCGTCCAAACCTCCGTAAGGGATCTTGACCCGAATCATTTGGGACCCCTCGTCTCGTTGACCGTAGACACCGTGACGGAGTCTAAATTCGGTGAAGACCTCTTCTCCTCCTTGACCAGATTGAACACGACCAAGCTGAATTTCGTAAATCTCGATGGCTCGGGCAACATCTGGAGCGATTGCTTCTGCGTTATAAGGGACTAATTGTTCTGCTGCCATTTTTTTAAACTCCTTTCACCCAGGTTATGGATATAATGGGAAAGAACCAACCTTGGCCAATTACACAATTTCGTTCTAAATTTGTTTTGGGAGAATACTGAACTATAATATATAAAGAATCATTATACTGTAAAATGCAAACCTAAGCAAGTGTAGAACTAAAAAAAACAATCGCCCGGATTTCAATTCTGGAGTAAGTCGTCTTCCGGTCAGAGATTAGCTACCATCCATTGATAAGATTTTGTTTGACCAATTCCGTCATTCTCACGTCCTTCGTATTCGCATGTCCAAACACCATTATAACCCGAATCCTTCAAGAGACGCACCGCTTTCTTGAGATGGATTTCACCTTCTCCCAACGCTTCACCACGATAAGTTTCTCGAGACCCACGGCCATCTTTTAGATGCATATGCAATGTATATGGCGCAAGAATTTCATAGTACCTATTCACTTGATCAAGATCGTGGCCAAACCAACGATAATTCATAGTATCAAGACAGACACCCACCAANGCCGAATCAACTCGCTGNATCAGTTCAAGTTGTAAATCTCCGTCGTTTGTAACAACTCCGTGATTATCAACTGCCAACAGAATTNCGTCTCGTTCCGCAAATTGCTCCAAACACCGTTTTAAGCAGGTTTCCATGGCTTCAATCCAACGGGGCTCAGGCACACTATCCTTTGGTGATCCTCCTTCCATTCGCAGTGTTGAAGTTCCTAAAGTGTGAGCAAGACTCGCAATGCGTTCAACCCGATCGACTTGTGTTTTAACCTCTTTTGGATCGATGACAACGAAATCGTTTCCGGCAGCAACAGCTGAAACTTTCAGATCATATGAATCAATTTTTTTTCGTAAATCCTCGGCATTATTTTCAGCANCCTCTCCCCAAATACTACCAATCTGGATTTCTACGTACTTGTAGCCGGTTTCACTACAATAGGCTAGGAAATCGTCCATTGACCCGGCAAAATTATAATGGATGATTCCCAATTTTGTATCCATTTTTCACTCCCAATTTAAGATTTAAGCCCAATCTCTTTTAAATATTCAAGATATGAATACGTCTCTTTGCAAGTTTAACTGTAAATTGAATAAGACATCAAGGCTTTTTATATAACCAATTTTCATTTAATCAAAAAAATGAGCCGAGNGCCATAGGACGACCTTCGTTTTCAACATTCCAAATCTCAGCTAACGCGGAGATCTTTTCGTCTGACAAATAGCAGTAGCGTTGAACCCACATCCCATCTGCAGCAGTGTCTCTAACAATAGTCACTGTTTGCTTCCATTGTTCTAATGGGACGTATCCGTGTGCCAGTGGGGTTACAGGTACCCTCTCACCAACTTGTCGAACGACTTCATCCACCCGATGGGCAAAGGTNTCGAAATGGACAGGATGATTNTCAGTTGCTCTTGGAATATGGTAATTTGCGAAGGTTGGGGATTTAATATNATCTGGTAAATTGAACCAAGTTTTGATAGCCTCNAGAATAGCTGATTCTCCTAGATCCGGATTCCAACTTTTCAAAACCTGACCATACCAACGTGGCATCGACGACCAATGGAAAGTATAGAGTTTGGGACGAACACACTGCACGGTTTCTGCCAACCGCCCGTAATCCATGCCACTGGATCGATTGAACGGTGGGGCCCAACCGTTGGCTACCAACTCAATGTNAGCATATCCTGATTGATCCATTGCTTTGCGAATCTCATGATATAGGCCATGGACAACATCTGATTTGAACCGTAAAAAATCGCAGTAGCCAGAGAAACGCACCAATAGGTCTATTATTTCCGATGGATTTTGAACAATGCGTTTGGTNTGATCTAGCCGATCCGAAGTCAAATTGTGCAAGTAATTCCACAGNTNAATTACGTCCTGTTCAATTCTTTTCGAATCATACCCAAGTTCTTGCATATGTTGACGTGAATGTGGATTGAAGCAACTGAAATGATCTTCCAACAAATAGGTTGTATACTCAACCCAATCTAAACAAATACCATCTACTTGTGGTTGCTGACTGATTTCATCTAGNACAGTCGCTATAGCCCAAGCACGCACATTGGGAGAACTNGGACAACCTTGGTTGGCCACCCGCCGATTTGGATCCGGAATCTGCCCATTAATCCACCGCATTTTATCCTCATCTCTGAGTTTTGGTATCGCTAGTGGTGTAACGGAAGNATAGATCTTCCAACCTCGTTTTTTCGCTGATTCGTGAATTTTGTCGGGCAAATCTGCATCTAGATCATTTGGAATCTCTTTCCATTCAGGTTTNTAGTGTAGGTTATCGTACCATGATAGATCCGGTTTTTTTGCACGGAAACTTTCCAGATAGAGTTCGTGTTTTCCCCATACTGGGCGGTCAAACACTCTATAATAACCGTCAATGTCGAGTGGTGGAGCGCGAAAACCTGTGTGGGAATCTGATTGACGATTCAACGTACGGCTACAATTGATTGCTGTTGCTCCAGTCGACTCGATACGATCCATGACTGCATTCATACCTTCAACTTGTACATCCAATGGTGTCATTACTATGCCGAGAAATTTCGCCACGTGATTTCCTCTTGCTTAATTTAAATTATTTTATCTTGTTGGTGTGAAAGTCAGATTTCATATAATAATAACGCATTTAATGACCTATGGAAATGGATTATGCAATCTGAAAATTTTGTTNAATTTTAGCATGCTTAACGGTTTTTCCGTAGTTGTGAACCATAGGGGATAAACACACTAAGGATAAGTTTTTTCTTGGTCCAATATCCCTCTACGATCTATAGATTTTTAGTGGTAATCCTGATATAATTGCCTCTAGAAAATTCAAAATTCTAGTTTACATGAATTTGGTAGCTTGAACTTCATAACCCGAAACATATATTAATTAGCGATACTGATATTTAAATGGCTAAAACAGAATTCCTAGGAGTCCAGATTTTGAAAAAGATCATTATCATGTCACTTCATTTGCTATTCTTTTTGTCACTGATCTCTTGTACTAGTGACAAAAAGAATAGCCATAAAACTTCATCAATAGCTGAATCTGCTAACGATATGTTAGCCCAAATCCNAAGAAAAGGTATTATCCTTGTTTCNACAGATCCAAATTATGAACCACAATCATATTTAACAGAACNGGGGGAATTTGTTGGTTTTGACATCGATGTTGCTAAGGAAATCGGTAAGCGCTTGGGTGTAAAAGTNAAATTCNGTACCCCAGANTGGGATCTNGTTGTTGCTGGGAATTGGGGAGGNCAGTGGGANATNAGTGTTGGTTCAATGGCTATNACAACCAGACGTCAAGAAATACTCGATTTCGCACAGCCNCCCTANTACTATACAGTAGCACAGTTTGC
Source organism: Candidatus Poribacteria bacterium (assembly GCA_002697225.1). The sequence goes on along the minus strand of NZUQ01000003.1, from coordinate 13,353 downwards.
NGCAACTGANAGTTCNGGGATCAATGCATTAGAGGATGTTAACGGACAGAGTATTTGTGTTTGTGTTTCTACTGTTTACGAAGATTGGCTTAACGGTATAGTAGAGTTTCCAAAATCGAGCCTTTATGCAAATCCACCAATGAACATTACTGTCATTCCACTAAAAACGGACAACGAATGTGTCCAATCGATTCAGGCGGGGCGTGAAGAGTTTGCCATTTTTCTTACCTCTAACACAATTGTTGAAGCGGCTATGAAAAATGGAATACCTGTTCACAAAGTGGGCCACCCTGTGTTTGCAGAGAATTTGGCGGTTGCTTTTGATAAAAATAGCTTTAAGGATAATACCCGCTTGGTAAAGAAGGTGAGTGAAATTATTATTGACATGCATGAAGATGAAACACTCAGCACTTTTTCAATAAAGTGGTTTAAGGAAGATAGAACCAAAGACCCAAGTATATGAACCACACATCTGGTTCTGATTTCAAGAGCCAAAGCGAACTGATTGAAGAACTCAGGAAACGACAGCAATTTCGTTTTCAACTTAGCGTTTACTTATCTTGGTTGAGTTTGCTTATTATCCTGTTGTTTGCTTTTAGCGGTCTTGAAGCTCAGTTTTTGGGGATTCAGATCAGAACCATTAAACTCGATTTTCAATTTATCCGTAGGCATACTCCTTTTATTGCTGGTGGTATCGGTTTAACAATTCTCCTGTCTTTTTTCTCTGTTATTTTGGCATCCTGTTTAGCTTTCTTAGGTGCGCTCGGTCGGTTGTCCAAGATTCCATTTGTCTATGCTTTAGCGACCTTCTACATATCCCTAATTCGTGGAACTCCACTCTTGTTACAGATTATTTTCTTCTATCTAGGATTGCCTCAGTTGGGCATACGTTTATCTGGTATGGTAGCTGGAATTTTAGCATTAGGAATTAACTATGGAGCTTACATGACTGAAATTTTTCGGGCGGGTATCCAGTCGGTGGGAATAGGTCAACGGGAAGCTGCATTGGCGATAGGCATGACCCAACGCCAGTTGATGCAAAGAATCGTATTGCCACAGGCGATTCGGCTGGTCATTCCTCCAATTGGAAATCAGTTTATTGCTATGCTGAAGGATACCGCGCTGGTTTCCGTTACTGGTTTTGTCTGGGAAATTCTATGGAGAGCACAGAAGCAAGGTCGTGCATACTTCCGGAATCTAGAAGCGTTATTTATTGCGGCCATTTTTTACTGGATTCTAACTATTATCTTTTCTCTGATTCAAGGACGTGTGGAAGCATACTTAGCTAAAGGTGATCGCTAATGCCATCAATTGTAGACATTTGTCACCTAGACAAATATTTCGGTCGACTTCATGTCTTGAAAAATATTTCGTTCTCGGTTGATGCAACCGAGGTTATTTGTATTATTGGACGCAGTGGTTCCGGCAAAAGCACTTTGTTGAGATGCATCAATTTTCTAGAGACACCAGATCATGGCTCAATTCGTGTCGATGGAGTTGTAATTAATGCCAGCGAAAGTGGCCGTAGTTATCACCGTCGCCTTCATAAGATACGGTTAAAAACCGGGATGGTGTTTCAGTCTTTCAATCTGTTTCCTCACATGACTGTTTTACAGAATGTCATGGAAGGTCCTATTACGGTCAAAAGAACAGATCCAAAGGAGGCTATCGAAATTGGGAAATACAACTTGGAAAAAGTGGGATTGACCGACAAACGAGATGAATATCCATCGCGCCTTTCCGGCGGGCAGCAACAACGTGTAGCTATCGCCCGTGCATTAGCTATGCAACCCAGAATTATGTTGTTTGACGAACCAACTTCATCACTAGATCCAGAACTAATCGCTGAGGTTCTCAACGTAATGCAGCAACTGGTTGAAGATGGAATGACTATGCTAATCGTAACACACGAAATGGGATTCGCTCGTAATTTCGCTGATCGCGTGATATTCATCAATGAAGGTCACTTTGTTGAGGTAGGATCGCCAGATCAGATTTTCTCAGAGCCACGGGACCAACGAACCCAAATTTTCTTGGATGCGCTCAAACGTTTTAATCAAACTGAAAACAAATAAAAAGGGATACAAACTATGTGGATATCCAATGGGAAGCCAAAGCGTGGGTCGAACCAACCAGGTTTGTACTTGTTAATTTGTCTACTGTCAATTCAGGTGTTAGCAGGTGATGGTAAAGTAGACCTAACTGTCCCGATATCCCGTGCTCGTGCACGGGATATCGGGATTCAAATCGGAATCTATCAACCAGGGGCATACAATGCTATAACCGATGTATCTGGTGTCAAAGTGGGACATGTTACCCTGAATGAAGGAAATAGTATACGAACAGGTGTCACAGCTGTCATTCCACGTGATAACATCTGGAAAAATCGGTTGTTTGGAGCAAGTTACACCATCCATGGAAATGGTGAAACTACTGGTATGGCAAGAATAAATCAAGCNGGATGGATTGAATCACCGATAATGCTGACCAACACTTTGAGTGTCGGTGCAGTACATGACGGCGTTGTCAGACACACCATTAAGCATTATCCGGATGACCATGTCATTCTTCCTATTGTAGCTGAATGCTATGATGGTGGGTTAAATGATATCAGTGGATTGTATGTGACAGCTGATCACACCATTCAAGCAATCGAAAAAGCGAAAAGCGGTTGGGTGGCAGAAGGGTGTGTTGGTGGTGGTACAGGAATGCGATGTTACGGATTCAAGGCAGGAATTGGAACGGCTTCAAGAATCTTACCCGAAAAACAAGGAGGATATACAGTTGGTGTTTTAGTTAATTCCAATGGTGGTCGTCGTCGCCAACTTCGGATTGACGGCGTCCCCGTAGGTCAAGAAATGACTGATTCCAAAATCAAAAGCTACCGTGATGGTTCATTTATTATTGTCGTAGCTACCGATGCTCCTCTGGTCCACCGTCAATTGATGCAACTAGCTAAGAGGGCAGTGCATGGACTAGCTCGCACAGGAACACCCAGCACTGTTAGTAGTGGAGAATTTGTGATCGCTTTCTCAACAGCCAACGTAATTCCTCTTAGACCGAAAAATGGGACATTTGCTCTTAACATACTTGCTGATTATCAACTGGACGGACTTTATCAAGCAGTGGTCGAAACCACTGAAGAAGCCATAGTTAATTCGATGACAACAGCAGTGACAACTACCGGAAGAAAGGGAAGGATAATTGAGGCTATACCTCTCGATCATTTACAGGCGGTTATGAAAAAATATGGGCGTTGACTGACCGAATTACNGCAAGATGAAGCNCGAATCCTCTTATAATGGATGGAAGAATCAAAATTAGGNNGCATTTGGATAATTTATAAGCTAATATCAGTTGTTCCATTGCAAAGCCACTACAAAGACAGGAAATTACCAAGCAGTTTTTTGCCTTCTATAGTTAGAATCGACTCAGGATGAAACTGCACTCCGTAAATCGAAATTTCTTTGTGTTGGATTCCCATGATTTCGCCTTGATCTGTCCATGCAGTTAATTCTAAACAATCCGGCAAACTCTTATTTTGAATGATAAGGGAATGATAACGAGTCGCATCAAAAGGAGAAGGCAACCCTTGGAAAATTTCTTGATTTTTGTGATATATAGGTGACGTTTTTCCGTGCATCAATCGGTTCGCCCGAGCAATATTTCCGCCGAATACTTGGCCAATGCATTGATGTCCCAAACATACTCCTAAAATTGGCACACGACCAGCATAATGTTTGATCACCTGACAAGAAATCCCGGCTTCGTTTGGCGTACAGGGCCCGGGTGAAATTACAATCTTTTCCGGATTTAGTTTTTCAATCTGATCAATCAAAATTTTATCGTTTCGGAAAACGACTAGATCCGCGCCCAACTCCCCAAAATATTGAACCAAGTTATATGTAAAAGAGTCATAATTATCAATCATCAAAATCATTTCTCTCACTCCAGTCCTAATTCAGCCAACTCAACAGCACGGATCACAGTACGTGCCTTATTGACAGTTTCTTGGAATTCAGTTTCGTTGACGGAATCTGCTACGATCCCACCACCAGCTTGCACATAGGCTATTCCATCCTTAACAATAATTGTCCGGATTGTAATTGCCGTATCAGAATTGCCATCGAAACTGAAATACCCAACTGCTCCACCGTAACAACCACGACGAGTCCGTTCCAACTCATCAATAATTTCCATGGCACGTATCTTCGGAGCCCCCGACAAAGTCCCAGCAGGGAAACACGCACGAATTACGTCAAAAGCACTCATTCCTTGACGCAATTTCCCCTCCACTTGAGAAACAATATGCATCACATGTGAGTAGCGCTCAATGGCCATCATTTTGCTAACACGTACTGTATTGTACTCGCACACTCGTCCTAAATCATTACGTCCCAGATCAACCAACATCACATGTTCAGCCAGCTCCTTAGGATCTTCAATCAGCTCTCTTGCTAAGGCTTCATCCTCTTCTGGTGTTTGACCTCTGGGTTTAGTTCCCGCAATGGGGCAAGTTTCCGCCATGCCATCTTCAACTCGTACCATCATCTCAGGAGAAGCACCAGCGATTTTCAGATTATCCCCCAACTTTAAATAATACATATACGGAGAGGGGTTAATCATCCGCAGGGCACGATATACCTCAAATACCTCAACAGAAATTGGTGTACTGAACCGCTGTGAAGGAACGACTTGTATGATATCGCCTGCACCAATATATTCTTTAGCCAAATCGATAATCTTTTCATAATCAACTTTAATGAAGTTAGATTTTACTTCCGCAGGTTGTATATCTTGGGTTACAAGTCCTGATTCTAACTTTAAAGGCTGTTTGAGTTTGGCAATCAGTTCATCGATTTGTGATGTGGCTGTTTCATAGGCGGCATCAACATCACCTTCCACATGAGCATTGGCGACTACCTTAATCTGGTGGCTGACATGATCGAATACTAAGATAGTATCTGTCAACATGAAAAAACTGTCAGGCAAATCCAAGTCATCTTCTGTTGAATCGGGCAAATCCTCAAAAAAACGCACCATATCATAGCCTAGATAGCCAACAACTCCTCCATGGAAACGTGGAAGACCTTCTACTTTAACTGGTTGATAGGCTTTAATTAAATTTTCTAATTCCAAGAATGGATCTTCACATTTTCGTTCGATTATTTGACCTGTTTTAGTCGCTTCGATTTTTACTTGGTTCCCTTTGCTTTGGAAGATCACAGACGGTTCATTACCAAGAAAGGAGTATCGCGCAGCCTTTTCTCCGCCTTCCACGCTCTCGAGAAGAAAGGCATAATCACTTTTCCCTATCTTATAGAATGCGGATACAGGAGTTTCTAAATCGGCAAGAATCGGTTTATAAACAGGAATTAAGTTGCCCTGTTTTGCTTTTTCTCTAAACTGATCCAAATTTGGGAAATACATTAATAAATCTCCACGCCTTTGTTCCTTAGTAAATTTCTTTTTGTAATTAAATAAAAAAAAGCCGTAGACATCACATTCAGTATGCCTACGACTTATTTTCTATCTGAGGGCTTTGATTCCTATACAGGCACACTCCTACCCCAACTGATATGCCACCAACGCCTGATACATGAAATCACTGTAGTTCCTTGGTTACCAAGTATTCATCTTTAACCCATTCCCGGAGGATCGGATAAGAGTAGCATAATCCACAGTAATAAGTCAAGATACCAACCTAAGTGTTTATTATGACCGGTCAAGCTTTACAATCGCTATTTCAAGTGCTATACTGCGAACTGCGGGATTTATAGACGTAAGGATCAGTAAGAATGTATTATGATGAACAACGCAGAATATACACAGCATGACCAACCGACTTCCAGAAGGAGGTTTGTAAAAGAAACAATTGGTCTAACAACTTCGGTGCTAGCTGCCAATTTATTTCCTAGCCAAACATGGGCAGANGGATGGGTTCAATACGATCCAAGAGAAGACGTTTATTATGGTAGTCGCTATGGTGTTATCGAGCATCATCGACCATCGGATGATCTCTCTGGTGAAAAATTTATATTTGTGAGACTCCAATATCCAGGAGGAGACTGGTACACTAACATAATAAATTACTATCGATGGCCATCAGATCTGAAATTTTCTCAGGTACTGTCCAATAACACCTCTATCAACGTTGAAAATTATCAAAACCCCCAATATGTCTCAATCGATGACGATGATATTTTTGTCTACCCGTATATCTTCATGACAGGACACAGAGGCATACGATTATCTAAGACACAAACCAACCGATTGCGAGAATATATCGAGCGCGGAGGGTTTATTCACGCTGAAGATTGCGATATTCGCCTTAATGGAGGGCGTGGATTTATGCGTCCATCAGTCCATCGTTTGATGGAACAACTCTTTCCAAGAAAAAAATTTGAACGGCTTGATCTGAGCCATCCAATTTATCATACACTATATGACCATGATGAGTATCTTGGAGGTGACAAAGTTACCTATCCATACGCCACCTACGACGAAGCTCTTATGATAGATGGTCGTATTGCAGTTTACTTTTCATCAACTGATTATAACTGTGCTTGGGAAGGACGTCCATGCTCACCAGGGGGAGAAGAACAACGACGGTGGGCGTTTGAACAAGGAATGAATATAGTGGCTTATGCCCTTAGTCGCTAGCAATTNGTTATTCCTTAGCTTTGTGCTTGTTTCTCTAGCATTTTAACTGAATCAATAGCTTTTTCTCTTCGCTAAAACCACAAGAAGAAAATTTAAGCTGGAAAAATAAAATACAATCAACCTTCTTAACATTGAAGAACTAAGCTTTTCCGGACATCAAAAATTTATGTTTCATCTCCCCAGCATCACAGTCTCAACTGAAGCAATTGTGCTTTGATTTTTCATCAATTATGTAAGAAAACAATCAAAAGGATTTCTTAAATGAGTAAATCGTCACCAAATCCTAATAGCTCGCCTTCTATGTTTCAAACTGACTTCCCCTCTTCCGAATTTTCAGCTCGCCGTAAAGATGTCTTTGATCGGATAGGCAGTAATGCAGTAGCCGTTTTGCAAGGTGCGTCTCCTAGGGGAGAACTAGAATTATTTCGACAATCCAACGAATTCTACTATTTATGTGGGATAGAAGTGCCTTATGCCTATTTACTTCTTGATGCCTGCAGCCGTAAAACTATCCTTTATCTTCCTAAGCGAAATGTAGATCAAGAGCGTAGTGAAGGCCCTATTTTGAACGCTGATGACGCTGATTTGGCAGAAAAACTCACAGGTGTAGATGAGGTCCGGAGGACAGAGGAATTTTCAGCTGACATTGCAGATGCTGAAACTGTCTACGTACCACAAGGTAGTGAGAAACATCATAATCCATTAGATTTATTGAATACACATCCAACGAGAGAAACACGTTTCATTCAAAGGTTAAAGGACTTTTGTCCGCAGGTTAAAATTCAGGACTTATCACCAATTATCTTCTCCCTTCGCACGTTAAAGAGTCCAAATGAGATCAAGCTGATGCAATGTGCGGGACAACTTACTGGTTTAGCAGTCGCAGAAGCCATGCGATGTACGAAACCTGGTATCATGGAATTTCAACTTAGATCAGTTGCAGATTTCATCTTTCTCGCCAATGGCGCAAAAGGCGGGGGGTATCCAGCTATTATTGCAGGAGGTGCCAATGCATGGTACGGGCATTATTTTCGCAACAATTGTGAACTGCAGGATGGGGATTTAGTTCTAATGGATTATGCCCCTGATTATGGTTATTATACAAGTGATATTGGTCGTATGTGGCCTATTAATGGCGAGTATACAGCATGGCAGAGGGAGTTATATGGTTTTATTGTAGAATACCATAAAACCTTGTTAAAATTGATTCGACCGGATGTATTGGCTTCACAAATCATGGACGAGGCCGCCATAACAATGGAAGATCTAATCAACAGAACAAACTTTTCAAAAGATTACTATGAAAAAGCCGCTCGAAAAGCCTTAGAGTTTCGGGGGCATTTATCCCATACTGTTGGTATGGACGTACATGATAGGGGGGATTACCGCTCTCAACCATTGGTAACGGGAACAGTGTTCTCAGTAGATCCAATGATGTGGATTCCCGAAGAGAAACTCTATATTCGTGTCGAAGACACAGTTATCATAACTGAAAATGGAATGGAGAACTTGACTCAGCTAGCTCCATTAGAGCTTGATGATGTCGAAATAGTAATGAAGGAAAAAGGCATCCTGGAAAATCACCATTTAATTAAATATTTCGAATAAAACGTAATATTTTCTTCCGTGTCTCCCAGAGGNCTATTTGTTTTNTGTGCATNNGAATTCTGCAAATGCNATGAAATTTTNATGCTTTCGATGCCCAAATAAGTNTNACCAGNAAAGTTANGTNGTTNACCTGNNANGTTTCAAGTCCTCTGTTAGCTCCCCTNAGAGGGCTTCNAGAGGTGTTTCCACTTTAGATTTTTTGGTCGAGTNGAATCGTTGTTNTCTGGTGAGGTAGTGATTCTNCCAAATCNACTACTACGNTGTGTAGATGTAGTTTTTGGAGTGAAGTCCTTTGCTTTAATAACACCCAGAAAAGCAATAAACATTTCATCGGTTGTTTTCTCCCCCCANCTGATTGGTTTAGGTGGATCGTTTGGATTTAACGGGTTTGACGCTGAATTGTCAAAATGCCCAACGGCTTTAACAACGGTGCCTGCNGGCATAAAGATCGGTATTTTGTATTGGTAGCTATCTTGCCAGTTAAAATCCCAATCNTTGATCCAAATCATTCCCTGTTGTCGCCCGTCAGGNAAAATAGCATCAACTTTCATATCAGTTCCGATCAAATGCATATGNGGAGNCACTGTGATAGCATACACATCTTCTTTCGCTGTCCACGAGGCCTTAACTTGGTATTTGGTTACACCCACAGGAATTTGAAATTCGGTATTGATAGCAGCATCAACATACACACGCTTAGGATCTGCCTCCTTACTGAAATACAAACCAGCTTGTGAAAGATCTCGTTCGACACGACCGGTTTTGTAGTAATGGATCTGCAGGACGATATCTGCTCCCTCTGGCAGTAAGGCTCCAGTTCCTTCCGGCAATAGATTAGGAGTAACTCCGGGAGCCCAACCGCCGAGCCACTGTGCATCGAAACCTGTTCCTCCAAATCGTGCATACCCTGGCTTCGGATCTGCGGCATCTAATTCTCTCGCTTTCCCCGTTGTATCCAAGTAGGCAATCACATGATGAACTGTTTTTTTGTTGCCTGGTACAACATCTATGGCTTGGACATACATGTCTTGGTCGAAGTTTGTTGGGATGATGAAGTGACGATACTCATCTTCACCGTCTGCCGGTACATCATAAGGCTCCGGCATTTTGACCAATAGATCCGGTTCACCCAAAAACCAAGAATTATTAAAGGAGCGGGGGACTGGGAGATCTGCTTCATTACCATAAGGCATGCTGGAATTCACCCATTCTGCGATTTTTTCAATTTCCCACTCTCGCATACGACGCGTCCGTTTGAAGTCTCCATAACCCAGTTCCGGCTTCCAGGGAGGCATCAGATAACTCTGAGTATAGGAAACTATCTCAGCCGACCATGTTTTAGAATCCTCATAAGTCATCAACGAGAATGGTGCCACCTGCCCAGGGCGATGACACGACTGACAGTTACGTTGTATGATCGGCGCGATATGGCGTGCGTAAGTAATTGTGTGGTTTGCCTCTTCAGGGAAATGTATGGTACAACCAAATGAATCTGCTTGGGAAACAGTAATTTCCTGATCATTAAGAAGTTGATCTATCGCATTTTGCAGATGCTTCTCCCTGACACGATTGGCGTATCGATTATCGTCAACCGGACCGCGATAGCGAATGATTCTGTTTTGGTCAATTATAAATGCTTGCGGCGTCATGGTTGCTCCTAGTTGATTAGCCAATTTGCCATCAAAATCTTTGACAGTATGAAATAAAATCCCCATCTCTTTGACATGCTTTGCTATGGCTTGAACAGTGTCTTCATGGTTAGAGTAAACCCCAACCACCGAAGCATTGGGATAATGTTTATGCATTCGATTCAGTCTTTGGGTATACTGGCTGGCAACAGGACATTTTGTTGAAGTGAAAACCAGCACAACCAGACCTTTTTGACACAAGCTATCTATTGAGTATAACTCAGAGCGGATTGTTTCAATAGTCAGATCCGGAATTGGATCTAGCGATAGTCCAACATCGACTTGTTCTTCAATAATATTATTTTTTGGATTAATTTTATATGCTTTAACTGTAGGAAAACAGCACATAAAAATGAAAATCACATAACAGATTAAACATAGGTCTTTTCGCATAATTATATTTCCTTACTGCAATTTAAGTTGCCAAGGATAAAATGGACGAAAACGAATTTTTCTTCATGGCAGGTTTCTAATACCACCGATAAACAATTGTATCAGTTGTTCTGCACATAAATTCAGATTATAGTGTTTGTTCTCAAGCATCCATCGAGTCGCAATCCCTTCAATACCAGAATAAAGCATGGTGGAAGCCACAGTTAGATCTAAATCTGGTCTAACTAGGCCTTCCTCAATACCTTCTTTTAAAATCCCTTCAATCTTGTCACAATAATCACCAATTTTACTGATGGCTGAACTAAGGATAAACTTACTACTTTGCCTNGCCTCTAAAAGCATTAATTCGGTAAGCTCAGGATTGGTTTCAACCATCTGTAGTTGAANCAATATCAGACGACGTAATTTAGCCAAAGCNTTNTGTTCANNNCCAACTTCCATAAAGATGTAGCTGACTAATTCTTCAAATTTTTCTTCAAAGATTTGGATTAAAATATCTTCTTTGGTTTGGAAATACAGATAAACTGTACCATGCGCGATGCCAGCCTTATGAGCGATATCAGTGACTTTAGCATTATAGAACCCTTTTTCAGCAAATACAGCCACTGCAGAATCAAGGATTTGTTGTCTTTTTGCGGTACTTTTTTCGACTTTTTTAATGTTCATCACCTAATAACCATATTAATGACTGACGCGTCAGTCATTAATATGGTATGACCAATCAAAACTTCTGTCAAGTTTTTTCGAATTTATTCCACTAGGTCCAAACAGATAGGCAAACATTAAAATATTGATTTAAAAACACTAGTCACATATCATGATACCTACTCCAAATTCTGAAAGGTTAAGTAAAAACATGTCAAATATTAACGGGATCGAACTCAGACAACTTGTCTGCAACAATGAATATCAACCACGTTGGGAGTCATATGAACTCGGTGAACTGGGACCGCAGGANGTTCGTGTGAAAAGCGAGCTGACAGCTGCCAAACATGGCACCGAAAAATCCGAATTGTTGGGCAAGGCAATTTATACNAGTGCGCCCTATACAGAAGGTAAAGTCTTTGATCGTTCACAAAGACAAAACCATGATGCTACACAATGGCGTGCTGTTGGCAACACAACTGTCGGAAGTGTTATTGAGGTTGGGTCAGATGTTAGCCATCTTAAGGAAGGTGATAGAGTTTACTCATATGGCGGATTTAAGTCTGTACATCAAGGTAGCCATTTCAAGCAATTAACCGATGGGTTGATACCAGAAGCTGCTTGTTGTATTGATCCAGCCGATTTTGCTATGGCCGCGGTTCGCGATGGAAATGTTCGGATCGGCGAACGGGTAATCGTTTCCGGTATGGGAGCGATTGGACTCTTTGCCGTACAGTTTGCACGATTATCGGGCGCTGTGGACTTGGTTGCTGTTGATCCAATTGAGGCTCGTCGCAAACTAGCCCTTCAGCATGGCGCAACCAAAGTTGTTGATCCTAATGAAATCGATGATCTCGGCATGGCTTCACGGCAATGGTTCCACGACGGAGCAGATGTCGTCATAGAAGCTAGCGGTAGCTATGCAGCGCTGAATCAGGCAATCCGTGCTGTACGGTATGCAGGAAAGGTAATACCATTGGCCATGTATACGGGAGATTCTTCTGCATTGGAACTCGGTGAGGAATTTCATTTCAATCAGATCGATATTATATCAGCCCGCGCCTGCAGCCATCCACAGCGAGAGCTCTATTGGAGTGAATCGCGTATTGTTGAAACGTTGCTTAAACTATTCATTTCCGATAATTTGCATCCGCATGGCTTGCCTAATCCAATTGTATCACCGGACAAACTGCCAGAAACATACGGCAAAATTTATCATGCACCAGAAGAAGTCATTAAAGTAGCAGTACGTTGGTAAATAAACGATTTTACTTATCGTATGATTGAGTTGGAGGAACAACGTTTAATAGATGAACTTCCTCAGATGGAGGACAGTGTTTCTTCAAGCAGTTAACGGGCTCAAGTCCATGGGTCTACCAGAAGACCCAGCGAGTAAGTTGCAAACAGCTATTTAAGTGATTTTGAGGCAGCTGAAATGAGAAAGAAGACACTGCAGTATTAAATTTGGCAGCTGATACATTCACATGACTTTTCCGTTGCTGTCTTATGTGGCTTGAGTGCGCGCTAAGGAATAGAAAAATGGCAGAGAACCTGTGGCACGATGATTAGCCATGTCCCATTTGCCAGGAAGAGAGGGTGTTTAGCAAGTAGGAGCTATTGATATCCGCGCAATAGATAACTCGTGTACAGGGTATTGCCGAGAGCGACACAAAAGTCAATCTCCACTAGTCCGTTTTGATCCACTTTCATCTTTTTGAATATGGAGTTCGAGACGGACTTTTTTGTATCTATATCAACATCTTCTTCCATTTTACACCTTAACTGCTCTCTGGACACCTCTAAATCCTCTGCTCATCTTTCTGTAGTTTTAATGATAATCTTTTCCTTGGATACTCTCCCCACAACCAACAATTCCGAACTAGTCTTTGTCCTACTTTTAGCCAATTATTACTTATCTTTCATTCGTACAAGAGATTTATGATACAAAAAACATTACAACGCCGTAGATAGCTAGATTCGGTTGGAGCAACGTACTCAAGCAGACTTTACCTCCATCGACCAATTCGAACTGGAGTCCTGTTGGTGTCAGGATCACCTCTGGGGCAGTTGTCAGAATAGAAGAAGCTAGCCTTCGGGTGACTGTAATAGACCATTCGAGCACATCCAGTCTTGCAATCGGTGATGCCAGCTCGATACAGGATTGCCGGAAGGACGGATACCATAACCGTGACCACCTACCGCGTAGATATGGGCTTCGGCAGAAACACCCGCTTGCTTGAATTGATTTAGCAACAGGCCGGTTTGTACCCCTCGATAGCTGTCATCTAGAGTTACTGCCATAAAGGTGGGTGGGGTGTTTTGACTGATTTTTACCAAGGAGCCTAATTCTGGACGG
>NZUQ01000002.1 GCA_002697225.1 Candidatus Poribacteria bacterium | reverse complement strand
TTCCTTTCAGTCGCCCTTCTATCGCAGTACCTGTAATCAGGTTCCATAATGTTTCTGTTTGCTTGTCTTGCACCAAATAATTGGTATGGTCGACAAAAGTGAGTTTCTCTGTTTCCAACAAGCTAAGAAAAACCGCAGTTGCCCCTGAGTCATTATGGTGAAAAACCAAGACAGGTGTCTGATCTATAGTATCATTGATAACTGCTTTTCCCTCGAAAGCGGAGAAAGGATAGGCACGGTAATGATCATCAATACGCGCACCAACAATCTGCTCTTTGTTCCGAAGTCGAAAATCATTATATTCGATCTTGCTGATACCAGTTCTCGAACTCCGGTGGTACTGTCGATACCTGTCCTGTATTTCATCTTCCCGTTGTTGCCCGGGGTGATTTGGATTATAAGCAACTGAAAGCACTTTGGTCTCAGGATAATTTGTTTTCCAAACCTGCCAAGTGATCTTGGGCATACTGATCAGTATCTTCAACTGCTTTCCTTGGCAAGTACCTTCGACCGCTTGGCCAGTAATATGTGACCACAAGCTCCGAGTTTGATGGTCATACATCAACAGAGCATCACGCCAAAGTTTACCAGAAACACCAAAGGTGTATACTTGTCCGTCAATCTCCCGGTTATACACGATAGCCGTATTGCAAAGTGGTCACCAAGTTGTGGCTATGGGAATGTCGCCAACCTGATCGTTAACAATCTCATGATCGTTCAGTAAACGAATGGAATACGCATGACTATCACCATTCAAACTGACACCAATTATCGGCGAATTGACATCCAACCTGGCTTGGTCAGCCTCTACAAATCGGGGATCGGTGATAGCTGGAATGGCATCAAAAGGCAATACCGTCATAATCGGATCGGTGGAATAGCCCGCATTGACTATGGAAAACTGACGCCACTGTTTTTGCGCCTCTGTATCTAGAACTAAGAAATTGGCCGATAATAAAATTATTAGCGTAACAGTTAACAGCAAGTATTGTCTGCCAATTTTAATCATAAAGAAACTACCTAATATAAATTAATACCGAGCCTACAATAATATACATTCATCATGGGAATTAGGAAACAAGAATCACCAACGTTTTTTTAGACTAGCGTGCAACTTTCAGGATCATTGACAAGGTGGTATCAACACACGTGATAGAATTGTTTGACATAAGGAATGTTCATCTAAGAATTGATTTTCTTGACTGCACTATGAAAGAACATTTTTCTTAAATTTAAGGCCAATTTTCGGACTATTTTGGCAAGAGGAACATAAGGACGGAATCGTGTGAAAAAGGTTGGAAGGAGAATCTTCAACTAAGTATTTAATGAACAAATCTTACGCCACCTCGACTGCTGTAAACCCAAATCCTGAAGTTGCAACTGCTGAGCGTCAAGCTGCGTTACCAGTTTGGTTGCCTGTAAATCCGATAGATGGTCTTCTGTCCTCGCTTGGGTAATCTTGACCTGAAGTTTTTTTACCTGTTGGTCAAGATTATCTTTCAAATACCTAAAGTAATCCGTTAAACAGTCAGCATGCTTATCCATGCTGCAAAAAACGTAAAGCTACTATGATCGGTTTCACCTCTACATTTACCAAATATTGCTGACCCAACGTATTAGCTTATTACCTAATAATTTAGTTGTAATGTAACATCTCAGTTGAGTAATTGATCAAAGTCTTTTATACTGTCATAATTATGTCGGATACCATAACTAATCAAGGATTAAATAAAGGTGAATTATAAGTGATTCGTGCTGGAGTTGGGTACAGTCATAATCTCTCTACTGCTGAGGCAACCGAGCAAGCGGTTACAATGGCTATGAGCAACGCCAAGATCGCCAAATCGGATTTGGTGTTTGTTTTCGCAACAGTCAATTATGCTAGCGAATATCAGCAAATTTTTGAGGGTATTAAAGATATTTCCGGATCGGATTGTTTAGTTGGTTGCAGCGGAATGTCTGTCCTAACTTCAGCTGGTGAGTTTGAAGGCCAATCTACTATTGCTGTTCTGGTAGTGCGTTCGGATCAGCTCTCTATACACCCGCTACTTGAGACAAAAAACGACATTGCATCCATCAGTNCCATTATAGACANTCACGTTTCAGCTNAAGATAANTCNCTTTTAACCATCTTTCCGGATATTCGAAGTNATTTACCAACACAACTAATTCAAAAAACCGAGGAATATCAATTTAACGTGCCAATNGTCGGNGCAGCCGCTTCCGGTAACCCAACAACTGGGCAGNNNCACCAATGGTGTGGCGAAAAAATGGTAGANNCCAGCACNTCNGGCGNTNTGCTAACGGGTTCTTTCCATACTGAAGTCGGAGTTGCCCAAGGCTGTCAACCGTTTGGAAAAGCTGCCNAAATTACCCGTGCTGACGGCGACAAAATCTTAGAATTGAACGAAATTCCGGCGCTTGAAGTATTGCAGAAATCTCTGGAATTGTTAACTGAAGAAGACATACGTAGGTCAGGAGGAATGGTTTTTCTCGGTATGGCTATGGACAATTCTAATCAATCACCGGAGATTGGTGACTATTTGATTCGAAATATTNTGGGTATTGACCGAGACAGTTCGGCTNTTGAATCTGCGGAACATATTACAGAGGGNCAGATAGTCCGGTTNCATCTGAGAACACCCTATGCAGCTAGGCAAGAAATTCAGACTATTATCGATCGTATGAGCCAAAAGACACAACAACATCCACCAGCTTTTGGGCTTTACTTTAATTGTCTAGGTAGGGGGACAGGACTTTACGGTGAGAAGAACTATGATATAGGAATTATCAAAGCAAAGTTCCCTGATCTACCAATAATTGGTTTTTTTGGCAATGCTGAATATGCACCAATTGGCAACCGAAATTTTATGCATGCTTATACCGGAGCTTTTGTTACCTGTTCTGAAGAATAAAAAAACGGACCTCAACACCAACTTTAAACAACTGATTTAANTAGAAAACAACGAACTCCATATGAACCTTTCTCCCATCGATATGACGATTGTTATTGGTTATATCCTCTTTGCCCTTGGTTTGGGTATCTACTATTCCAAACGGGCNGGCTCAAATATCAACGAGTTTTTTATCTCAGGCAGAAATTTACCTTGGTGGCTGGCAGGTACATCAATGGTAGCAACAACCTTTGCTGCCGATACTCCTNTAGCTATTACCGGTCTTGTGGTGGAAGGTGGTATCGCTGGAAACTGGCTTTGGTGGAATGGTGTTTTAGGTGGAATGCTAGCGACATTTCTATTCTCTCGTCTTTGGCGACGGGCTGAAATCCTGACTGACGTTGAACTAACCGAATTGCGNTATGAAGGCAAATCAGCCAGCATCTTGCGTGGATTTCGCGCACTTTACACCGCTCTGCCGCTAAATTGTATTACCATGGGATGGGTAATTCTTGCCATGCAGAAAGTGGTAGTTCTGACTTTCAACTTGCCGGATACAACCTCCTGGAAAATTATTGCTGTTCTCATCTGCATGGTTATTGCTGGTATTTATTGCGCGATGTCCGGCTTTTGGGGAGTTGTGATGACTGATCTGATCCAGTTCGGTATGGCCATGATTGGATCTATCGCTCTAGCCATCATAGCAGTTAGGAAAATCGGCGGAATTGAATCACTGAAAACCCAACTGGCTGAGTTNCATGGAGCAGATCACCACATACTGAACTTGCTACCTGACTTCAGCTTAGGGAAAACGGCGATATTAACATTTGGTGTTTATCTCGGAGTACAGTGGTGGGCGGCTAATGGTGTAGACGGTGGCGGCTACATTGCTCAACGCATGTTTNCCACTAAAGATGAGCGAAATTCGTTATTGGCAACTCTCTGGTATAACATCGCCCACTACACATTACGACCATGGCCATGGATACTCGTGGCCTTGGTATCTATGGTGGTCTATCCAGATTTGGCCGACCCGGAAGCAGGATACCCAAAACTAATGCTGGAGTATATGCCTGCCGGTTTACTCGGATTGATGATGGCNGCATTCCTAGCAGCATTCATGTCAACCATTGACACCCACCTTAACTGGGGTGCGTCATACTTGGTAAATGACTTCTATAGACGTTTCTTGAAGCCTGAGGCTGATGCTCACCATTATGTCATAGTTTCGCGCATCTCGGTGATAATCATCATGATTTTTGCTGGTGTAGTTAGTCTATTCCTTAATTCGATTGCCGGCGCTTGGAAATTCCTCATTGCACTTAACGCGGGTATCGGTTTGGTGCAGATCCTACGCTGGTATTGGTGGCGAGTTAATGCTTGGTCGGAAATCTCGGCCATGGTAGCTTCGGCCATAACAACCACGATTGTGTATATCTTACCGCAAACTAAGGGTGATTTTGCTATACAAATGCTAATTATTGTTCCAACTTCGACGTTAGTATGGTTGGCTGCAACTTGGATAACACCACCTGTTTCAGATGAAAAACTGGTCGCTTTNTACAACCGAGTCCAACCTAATGGNGGGTTTTGGGCACACATCCCCAGTTTAACCGATNCCCATCAAGTNTCGCAGGATCATACACCAGCACTGCTACACTGGATGTTAGGTTCTATCTTTGTCTATTCAACACTGTTTGGCTTTGGTAAATTGATTTTAGGATTTTACAATGTCGGAATAATCTTTCTGTTGATAGCCTTGGTAACAGGAATTTTAGTTTATCAAGGTCTTTCAGGCACAATAAAACAACGCCAATAATTGGAGATTGGCCTATGAAATATTCATTAACTTCGATTGCTATCTTACTAACCGCAATTTTAACAGGATTCACNGGAACATTTCGGGATAGTTTTGATGNTGGTAANGACAAAGAATGGGAACGCTGGGGACAGGGTTCATGGAAAGTCGTNGATGGACAGTATACCATTACCAGTACTAGTGGGGTCACNGGTTCAATTTGGGGNGANGCAAAATGGAGCNACTATACCNTTGAGGTCAAAGCACATGCTATCAAGGCAGATTTTATTGGAATTGGCATTCGCCACCTAGATCCAAATAATTGCTATGGCTGGGCGCTTAATATTGTCGACAGAGAAATGAGTTGGATGGTTCAATTTGCTGGCAACTGGAATTTTANCACAAACGATGCCATACCCGGAAATCCTTTNGAAGCACATCTATACAAAGTTGTCGTATCAGCAGACAAATTTAAAGGATACTTTGACGGCAAACTGATTCNTGAATGGCAAGATAAGCGTTTTAAAACTGGTCGCGTTTCGGTCGCCATCTGTTGTGACGGATCAGAAGCNATTTTCGACAACTTTGTTATTACAGGCAAAGGAGTGCCTAACGCAGGATTCGCTGTCTCTTCCCAAGNTAAGCTAACAACTACCTGGGCAATGATAAAAGAAAACTAAGCAGAATATATAGAATTGATTGCTAGGAATTTCATGAAATATTGGACTAAACGTCAGGTTCTAACGGCAATAACCGTATTTTTATTGGGGNCANACTATATAGNAGCTGATACACAGATTCATAGAATCCACTTTNTGATCCCTGGNGGTGCGGGCGGTGGCTGGGATGGAACCGCACGAGGGGTAGGAGAAGCACTGACGAAATCTAGCTTAGTTAAACGNGTTTCATATCAGAATATGTCTGGCGGAGGTGGCGGCAGGGCGATCNCCCATCTGGTTAAAACCGCCAAACGTCAACAAGACACATTGATGGTGAATTCAACACCTATCGTCATNAGGTCTCTACAAAAAATCTTTTCTCACTCCTTTCAGGATTTGACACCGGTAGCCGCTGTGGTAGCTGATTATGGGGTGTTTGCGGTTGTCAATGAATCAGAAATCCAGAATTGGCAACAGGCAGTTACTTTATTTCAGAACGANCCATCTCNATTAACGNTTAGCGGTGGGTCAGGACGGGGTAGTATGGACCATCTAGTAGCAGCACTGGCGTTCCAAGCAGTTGGGGGAGATCCTAAAAAGGTACGTTATATTCCTTATGATGCTGGTGGGAAAGCTATGGCTGGTTTATTATCTGGAGAAACCAAGATTTTATCTACCGGTTTAGGTGAAGCTTTAGAACAACACAGAGCGGGACAAATTCGCATTCTAGCTATTACCGCCAGTGAAAGATCTTCCGTAGTCCCCAATGTTCCGACCTTCAAAGAACTTGGGTATGAAGTTGTTTTTATCAATTGGCGCGGTTTTTTTGGATCACCTGATCTACCTCAAGAAAAGGTCAAAACCTACTCCAAAATGCTGGAAAAAATGGTTCAAACCCCTGATTGGGAAACAGTCAGAGTTCGTAACGGTTGGGAGAATCTATACATTTCGGGTGAAAAGTTCCATGATTTTCTTATGCAACAAGAAAGTACGATCGGTAAATTGATGAAAGAACTTGGATTCCTTTAGTAACTACGAAGGTAATCAATGTCAAGAAACAGATTTGGCGCCGTGGTTATTCTTGGATTTTCTATTGCTTACGGAATCATAGCGCTACATTTTCCAGTTCCTCCTGTTTTCAATGATTCTGCCTCGCCTTCCAGTCTTCCGATTTCTTTGAGCGNAGCAGGCATTATCATTTCAATGCTGATACTTCTGTTTCCTACAGAATCAGTTACAACCACTCAAAAATTAACACCAAAAGGTATACTTCGTGTTAGTCTCCTGTTGCTGTTGATGGTTTCTTACGGGCTGTCCATCGAAATTCTGGGATTTTTGGTTTCAACTGTTCTTTTTCTCGGTATTGGCTTTTGGATAATGGGTGAGCGCAAACTAAAGGTTATTCTTCTTGTTGCCACGGTTACAGCTTTTGCTTTCTGGCTTTCTCTTACCCAATTTTTAAAGATTCATCTTGATTCGGGTTCTCTCAGCAAATTTGTATTTGGATTACTGAACTTAGGCTGATGTTAGAAGGGATTTTTACTGGATTCTCAACAGCGTTGTCATTGACAAACATCTGCATGGTGTTCATNGGTGTCCTATCTGGCACTTTGATTGGNATGCTGCCAGGGCTGGGACCGATCTCAGCAATNGCANTNATGATTCCGATTACGTACGGTTTTGATTCCGCCTCGGGGATGATTCTAATGGCTGGGGTTTACTATGGTGCGATATTTGGTGGGTCCACCTCATCCATTCTCATCAATGCGCCTGGCGTNGCAGGAACTGTTGCCACTGCCTTTGATGGGTATCCGCTAGCAAAACAGGGTAAAGCAGGCAAAGCATTAGCGGTTGCGGCTTACTCCTCGTTTTTCGGCGGCACAATTGGTGCGGTTTTCCTCCTTCTAGGGGCCCCGTTGCTAGCAAGATTNTCGATCAGTTTTCAATCCGCCGATTATTTCGCGCTTATGTTGATGGGGTTGATAGCAGTCTCCGCCTTTACCCCTAAAGGTCAGTTTTTAAAAGCTATATCAATGACGATTATAGGGTTAATGTTATCAACCGTTGGTATGGATAACGTTACTGGTATTCAGCGTTTTACCTTCGGTCAACTTGATTTGTTTGATGGCATTAGTTTTCTTCTCTTGGCAATGGCTACCTTCGCCCTGTCTGAAGCCCTGATAATAGCACTTGGTAGTCGAAACGAAAATCACCAAGCTTTTCTGGCATCAAACCTACATGACCTGAAAGTTTCAAAGAAAGAATTGAAGGAGATAGCGCCAACGATTGGTAGATCCTCGGTGTTGGGGTTTCTAGTCGGTGTTTTGCCAGGGGCTGGTGCCACCATAGCCTCCTTTCTAGCGTATGGAATGGAGCAGGCCTTCAGTTCNGGGAAATCNAAAGTAAAATTTGGAGATGGAAATTTGANAGGATTAGCAGCTCCTGAAACAGCAAACAATGCAGCTTCAACTGGCTCATTTGTACCACTCCTCACGCTGGGAATCCCTGGTTCGGGAACAACAGCCGTGATGTTAGGCGCACTAATTTCCTACGGTGTTCAACCTGGTCCCCAACTGTATACGGAAAGACCAGAAGTATTTTGGGCAGTTATCATCTCCATGTACCTAGGAAACATTGTCTTACTGATCTTAAATCTGCCGTTAATCCCCTATATTGCACGATTAATCTCTTTACCCCAAAGATTCCTAATTCCATTTATACTCTTCTTTTCTCTAATAGGTGTTTACTTGGTTTCTTTCAACACCTTTGATATCTACATGATGGTCGGATTTGCTGCAATTGCCATTTGTCTTCGACTTTTAGGGTTTCCCATGGCTCCGATGCTTCTAGGTTTTGTGCTCGGTAGTTTACTAGAAGATAATCTTCGGCGATCGCTACTAATCAGCAATGGCGAACTATCCTTTTTATGGGAGCGACCGATAACCATAACCATTCTTATCATCACAATTGTAATTCTTGCCTTTCCTCTCTTTCGATCTGTCAGGAATTAAGTTCTGGATAGAAAATGGCTTGTAACCTTTTCAATTATTGATCTTCTCAATCAAAGGAATTATGTTTATTTTTTCCTCACTTGCTGAATTCTTCTGCCTATGCTAGGATTGGGGTTAAACTTCTGGTTCAGAGAATCTGTATGAATAAAAATAACAGTTTAGTTTACTTTCGTCTTTCGTTGATGATGTTTCTACAATTTGCCATTTGGGGAGCATGGGCTGTTTTAATTGCTGGACACATGCAGAATCTCAAGTTTACAGGCAAAGAAATCAGTTATGTTTTCGGTACCACTGCTATTGGNGCTATGNTATCCCCTCTGATAGCTGGNTGGATTGCTGACCGCTNCATNCCAGCTCAGGTTTTTACGGCATTNTCACATTTTTTTGGAGGAATCCTGTTAATTGTTGCTTGGAAACAGACCTCATTNCCTGCCATGTTTCTAGCAATTTGTNTCTATGCGGTTCTTTATATGCCGACTATTGCCTTGACCAACGCTATCTCCTTCCACCATATGGGCGATTCAGAAAAATTTGGCAACATTCGTGTTTGGGGAGCGCTTGGATGGATAGCAGTCAATTGGGTAATGAGTCTATACCTACGATTTTGGGAAGTGCGTGTTCCAGAACAATCACATATTGGTGATTGTTTACTAGCCGCTGCGGTAGTTTCCATTTTGATGGGATTTTATTGTTTATCTTTACCAAACACGCCGCCTGCCAAAGAAGCCAAAAACCCATATGCTTTTCTTGATGCTATCTCCCTAACTAAGAACCGCAATTTCGCGGTGTTGTTAATTATCTCNTTCATTGTTGCTATCGAACTCCCATTTTACTATAACCTGACATTCTTATTCTTAACTGAGCAACAACATGGAATTGGTCTACCNGCAAGTACGGCAAATTGGGCAATGAGTTTAGGGCAAATCGCAGAAGTTTTAATCATGATTCTTCTATTGCCAAGTATCCGAAAACTTGGTATGCGGACAACAATCTTTCTTGGTATTCTGGCTTGGCCGGTGCGTTACGCCATTTTTGCTATCGGACAACCAGTATGGTTAGTTATTGCCTCTCAGTCATTGCATGGTTTGTGTTACGCCTTCTTCTTTGTTGGAGGGATGATTGCTGTCGAAAGACTCAGTCCCGTTGACATCAGATCAAGTGCACAAAGCCTGCTCGTCTTTGCAACGAACGGAATTGGTATGCTTGTCGGACATNTTGTCAGNGGACGNGTACACGAGTTTTTCAAACTAGAAGATGGCGGTCACACTTGGGCTAAGATTTTTCTGGTTCCTATCGCCGTCACCGTTATTGCCAGCATTGCCTTCATCCTGATGTTCAGCGAAAAAAGGTACCAAGAAGATTCCGCTGCTATTCAGCAAACAACCGATGCCACAACATAGATAATCATAATGTAAGATTCTCGCACTCAAGAAACACAGGGGAAAAATGAAAAAAGTATTATTGGTTATCAACGATCAACAAAGTCCCNATGGGGATTTCTCCAACATGTTTACCCACATCATTCAAGCCTCGAANCAATTCGAGTTAGACATTAGTGAAGATCGAAACAGTTTCACCAAACTAGATTCATTCGATGCTGTTGCACTTTATATTGCTGGTGGAACACTGACACTTGNGCAGGAAGAAGGCATTGCTTCCTTTGTTAGGAATGGGGGAGGGCTACTAGCTGTACACGGTTCCAACGCAGGGTTAGGCCAGTATGAAACCTATATTAACCTAATTGGTTCCGAATTTATCCAACACGATCCTCTGGCACCATTTGAGGTAAACGTAGTAGATGATGTTGACGATATTCTCCCTCGATTAAATAAAAGTTTTCAGGTCACTGATGAATGCTATGAAATGGAGATCCGAACAGATGCGTCACTGCGATANTTTCAGTACGGTAACTGGCGGATGGAACGCTACCCACTTGGATACACCTANAACTACGGNTCAGGTAAGGTCTACTACAATGCACTNGGTCACGANCAACGAACTTTCAAGCATCCGGATTTTCAAGATCAGCTGATNAAAGGGCTTCGGTACGTCACCAACCTAAAAGATNGTTCATCAGCCGTTCGAATTGGTTTGGTTGGATATGGACCTCAGTTTGGAATGGGNAAACATCATTCAGATAGAATTGCGCAAACACATGGATTTGAGTTAACTGCTATCTGTGATAGGGACGAAAATCGGCTTCAAGCNGCAAAATCGGAACAAGGTGATCATATCGCTGTCTTCACTGATGTAAAGGAAATGGCAGAAAGCAGTTTAATCGATATGGGAATAGTGATTGTTCCACATGCCTATCACGCACCGGTTGCTAAAGTGTTGTTAGAAGCAGGCCTACATACGATCACCGAAAAGCCGTTTGTTGTTCACGTTTCGGAAGCAGATGAACTCATANCTATTGCCAAAGAGAAGCAGGTTATGCTATCTACCTACCACAATCGGCATTGGGATCCAGATATCTTAACGGCTCGTGACGCATTGGAGTCNGGTTTAATTGGTGATGTCTTCTCGATCGAATGCAACATGGTTGGGTATGGGGCTTCTGGGCAGCAGTGGCGTGCACACAAAGAGATCTCGGGTGGGATGTTATATGACATGGGAGCCCATCAATTTGAAAAAATCCTACAGCTNGTACCACAACATGATAAAGGTGGTAATCGTATTAATAAGCGGGCTACGCTCTATGGCAACTTTACGAAACGCAAGTGGCAAGCAAACACTAATGAAGATTACTGTCGAGCTTACGCTCGATTTGACAGTGGTTTGGAAGCTCAACTGGTNCAATCAAANNTATGTACTGNCAATAAACCNCTCTGGACNATCCTCGGAACTCAGGGNTCGATTACNGTAGAAAATTTTGACGGNAAAACATCTGTGATATCNGTTNTAGAAGATGGTCGTCAGATGACGATAGACTACCCGAGAGTCTCGGGCGGTGGTTGGCAAACCTATTATAAAAATGTGGCTGATCACCTTCTTTCAGAACTGCCGCTAATCATCACACCTGAATGGGCCAAAGGGACAATCCAATGTATCGAAGGTTGTGAAACTGCGGCTCGCGAAAATCGGTTGGTGGAGATCGAATTTGATTTCTAGATCGCTGAAATCAGCGAAAATACATCCGTTGGGTATCTGTTGATGGCATGTTCAATTTTTTCTCTGTTTTGGATACATCAACCATGCCACTAAATCAAGTTTCTATGCTTTAATTAGTTGGGATTTCCACTTCAAACGGTACTAACCTGATAAGTCCCTATATAACAAAATTGGTACGTTGCGTCTCCTCAATTTGCTTTCAATGACATGAAATGTTGTGCGAAAAGATCCAGACCACTGACCTCGAACTATCAGCTGGCCTATAACCATCAAGATATGGTATCTGTTTTTGACCATATAAAAATCATAATATAGACAATTACTATAATCTTAATCTGATGGAACTTAAAATAGGTGTTGCTGGTTTAAGACGCGGTAGAACATGGATAAACATCTTCTCGCAAGATAGTAGATCTAATGTTGTTGCGCTATGTGATATAGATCAATCGCTTCTAGAGGAATTCCCCACGGACAAAAAATTCACTGATATCAGAGATCTCCTCGCTATGGATCTTGATGCCATTGTCATTTGTACACCTCCTACATGCCATGCGGAACAAACTGTTCTCGCACTTGGAAGCGGCAAGCATGTTTTGTGTGAGGTTCCTGTTGCCACCACAATTAGCGAATGCCAAGAAATTGTGGATGCTGTCAACAAATCTGGGAAAAATTATATGCTGGCCGAAAACAGTTGTTATAGCGATATGCATCTCTCTTGGAAGTCAGCAGTTGCAGACAATGATCTGGGAAAAATCATCTATGCTGAAGCTGAATATGTTCACGACTGCCGCCAACTGATGAAAGCTACCGATGGTACATTGACCTGGCGTGCCAGCTTCCCACCGATTCAGTACTGTACACATAGTCTAGGACCTCTGCTTTTCATAACTGATGATCGATGTGTCAGTGCAACGGGCCTTTCCAGTGGAAGCAACGTGGCACCGGATATTGGCGCNATAGANNTAGAAGTTGGNCTTTTCAGAACAGCAAATGNNNNAACNATNAAAATTCTTTGTGGATTTTCAATTGAAAGACATCCGGCATTTCACTGGTATATTATCTACGGTGCCAACGGCGTNCTTGAAAGTCAAAGGCAATACAATGATCCNGTCAGNGGATATTATCAGGCAACTAAATNGGATCANGAAATGAANTTTNACCAAAGTAATGCGGCCGCACACGGCACTGCTGAGAATCGGGTAGCCTCAGAATTCATTGAATCAATACTTAGTGACAAAATTCCTTCGATTGATGTGTATCGAGCAATGGATTATACCATCCCCGGGATATGTGCCCATCTTTCTGCNCAAAAGGGTGGAGAAATTGTTTCAGTTCCAGATCTNCGGATCGACTGAATCCTAACTTCGTTAAAGAATACATCGCATCTGACAAAGTTGNAGTAGGCTTAATTGGCTATGCCCTAGGAACAACTAAACTAGCTGATAAAGCGATTGAAGCCATCAAAAGCAAATTCCACACAAAATGCCATAATGCCCTTACTAAGAAATCCAATGGGAAAACCTATTCGTCTATGGCCTGTGATACTGATTCTTTTACTGACCATCCTGACCGTTGTTTGGATCTGGTTNTTTAACAGTCTAGATCACCAAAGTCAAAACCTTCGAATCATAAGTGTTCTTGGGATTTCATTTTTACTAATTGTTGCCTGGCTGCTATTCTTCTCGCGGTTACGATGGAGGACCCGGTTCCTGTCTCTGGGAATAGTTCTTTCTGCTATCCTGTTCTCAGTTGTCTTGTTTCGAATTAAAGGTTTTACAGGAAACTTGATCCCAATACTGGAATGGAGTTGGGCGAAGAAAGCTGGCGATTCCTTGACACAAGCCGACACTCCTTCGGAAAGGATACATGGATCATTACGGTCTTCACCCTACAACTACCCACGATTTCTTGGACCAAATCGCAATGCAGTTCTAAGCGGGATAGAATTGGCACGTGATTGGTCGAAACATCCACCGCAACTCATGTGGAGACAACCCATAGGTGCAGGATGGTCAGCTTTCGCCGTTTTTGGAGATTTTGCAGTTACTCAGGAACAGCGTGGTGAACAAGAAATGGTGGTATGTTACAATCTGAAATCTGGTCAAATGAAATGGAGTCATAGTGATAACACTCGACATGAAAAGGTCCCTGGAGGGGTTGGCCCTCGTGCGACACCGACAATTGTTAGGAATCACGTATACACACTAGGTGCAACCGGAACCCTGAACTGCTTAGAACTGTTGACGGGTGAACGTGTATGGGCAAAAAATATTGTTAGTGATAACAATTCTAAGGTTAATGAATGGGGAATAAGTTGTTCGCCTTTAGTTCTTGATCACATGGTTGTGGTCAGTGCCGGGGGGGATCTGGAAAAATCCTTAGTGGCTTACCATAAAGATACAGGAGAAACTATTTGGCATGCGGGCAATGATCAGGCTGGCTATAGTTCACCGATCATAACCAATTTTGTGGACATACCTCAAATTCTAATTTTTAATCGAGGTTACATTGTTTCACATAATCCCCTTAACGGGAAAATCTTTTGGCGTCAATCTTGGCCGAAGGAAACCCAACATGTTGCTCAACCTCTGCCGTTACCTGAAAACCAACTTTTTGTTTCCACTGGATATGGAATTGGTTGTAAATTATTTCAGATCCATCGGGACAAAAACTCAGAGGAATTCCATGTTTCCCTAGTTTGGGAAAACCACCATCTAAAAGCCAAGTTTACTAACGTTGTCCATTATGAAGGTCACATCTATGGTCTTGATGATGGCATTCTTGTATGCTTGGACTCGACCAACGGTCAACGCAAATGGAAACGAGGGCGCTACGGACATGGACAGATAATACTAGTAAACAATCTACTTCTAATTCAAGCAGAATCAGGAGAAATTGTGTTAGTTAGTGCCGACCCAACTGCATACAAAGAGTTATCGAGATTTGTAGCTCTTGATGGTAGAACTTGGAATAATCCTGCGCTTTCAGGTCCGTACCTTCTTGTTCGAAATGATCAGGAAGCGGCATGTTATTTATTACCAATGGGAGAATAATATGTTGGATTCGCGTCTCGTATGTGAATATATCAGAATCAAGTTGCCTGATTTCCGAAGATTCAGTAATTTTTGTTGATCTATATGGCAAAATCAACTATAATGCCAACTGGTTTGGAGGCGGTAAAACTGATAGCTCAAGTGAGTCCGGAATCATAAATTCACACTTCAAAAGGAATTTTGTAAATCAGGGGATTTGGACACGGATTTACCGAGTTACCTCCACACTAACTCTTATAGGTTCAATGAAAAATTTTGCATAATCAACAGGGAGCTTATGGACTATTCAAAGGTATCAAAAGAACTGGAAGATTTAGTTACTGAAACCTACAAACTTTGGGATCATAATCGGGTTGGTTTCCAGTGGCGTCACTATACTTGGAATCATACTAAGCGCGTGCGCGCTATGGGTATGGAACTTGGCAGGCGCGAAGGAGGTGATGTAAAAAAGCTTGAAATTGCTGGTACTCTACACGACATTACCAAAAAATATGATGGCGAAATTTTGAATGATGCTGATGGAAATCGTGTTACTAGTGAACAGGGTTTCTGGCTCAATGAAAAACTGAAGCCAGCACGTGAGAACATTGTCACTCGTTTATACGATGATTACGATTTATATAACACTGTGCACCATGACTCTGGTGCCGTGATTACCGAAAAAATCCTTGTCGATTACGGTTTTGACGCAGATTTTATCGAAGCTGTTCGGTCAATTGTTTTTGCCCATTTAAAACCAATAAATATGACCAGTGAAGACTTTGATATTCTGTACAAAAATATCGAAAACCAGATTCTATATGATGCTGATACCATGGATCCGAATGTGGGGTACACTGGTTTCTTTCGAAATATTCATATTCACGCGCATTTCGCCATTCAACGAACCGGCAAGTTTGAACTCGAAAGTTACGTCCAAGGTCTGCCAAGATTTGTCGACTCCAAAGATAGTTTTGTGGAAAACCTTCTAACTAACTCAGCTAAGGATGTTGCAGAAAAACGTCAAGAACGAAGTCGAAACCTTGTCTCGCAGATGAATGCAGAATTGGAAAACATAAATATAAACCGAAAATATGGTTTACTCGGCGTAATCGAATATTTTGTAAGCGAGACTGCAGACCCTGACTTTGCCTATCAGCTTGATCACTTAAAAACAAAGTGGATTCCAGATCTTCAGAAGTCAATCGAGGATACAGCATTATCGCAATCCGAACGGAGTGATGCGCAAGCTGCAATTGATCGTGTTATCTTTTTCACTCAGGATTTGGAAAACGAATACAAAGGGTTGATGTAACTCCGTTCCTTATCAGTAGAATTAGGATAGGAAAAGCTCATGGATGTCAATACAGATAATATTTCACTCGTTCCCAAGTTTCAATTCAGCACAACTTTGGAACAGCAGGAATGCGAACTGATTACTAACCCACTTCTCCAGCGTATGAAACAGGTACGCAAGAGCTTGGAAAACGATCCGTCCCGTCCCATCTACCACTATGTTAATCCGGAAGGTCGACTTAATGATCCTAATGGTCTTTGTTTCTGGCAAGGGAACTGGCATATGTTCTATCAGGCATACCCACCGGAGGATCCACGTCAGCATTGGGGACATGCAGTTAGCGCAGACCTAATCCATTGGCGTGATTTACCCTATGCAATATATCCAAATCCTGAAAAATGTTGTTTTTCTGGTGCGACTTTTGTCGAAGAAAACAGAGTTATTGCCATGTACTATGGCACTGAAGTTGGAGAAATGGTAGCTGTTTCCAGCGATCCTCTACTACTGAATTGGGTAAAAGTAACGGGGCAACCCGTTATACCAATCGGCAGTTCTGATGGATCTTCACTGCCTTATCGAGTTCACGATCCCTGCATCTGGCACCAAGGTGGAAGCTACTATTCTCTTTCAAATGGAAGAGATCCTTGGAGACCCTTGGATTATCTCTTTCGCTCTGAAGATCTAGAACATTGGGAGTATCTGCATCCCTTTGTAGAAAACGATCGGTTCACTCTAGATGGTGATGATGGTGCGTGTCCCTATTTCTGGCCCATCGGAGACAGATACATACTCCTATTTTTTAGTCATATGAGTGGTGGCCAATATCTCCTTGGTGACTATGACAAGAGTCGACAAAAATTTGCTACTACAGCACACGGCAAATTCAACTTCGGGTCAGCCTCACCTGCTGGGGTGCATGCTCCGTCGGCAACACCAGACGGTAATGGCGGAATTGTCGTCATTTTTAATATGAACCCGGCTAAGCCGACTGAAGGTTGGAACCAGATCATGACCCTACCAAGGCGTCTATCTCTAATCGATTCCAACGAATTGAGGATTCAGCCTGCAGGTGATATCAAATCGGTTCGTGGTCAACGAACTGAAATTAAAAATTGTAAAATTAGTGCCAATCAAGAAACAGTTTTAGATGGGATAGAAGGCAATACAATCGAGATCGATGCCGAAATCGAGACCAACGGGTCATCAATGGTCGAACTCAATGTGCTGCGTTCTCCAGACCGACAGGAGTATACGCGTATCGCTTTTTACCGAAATCGCGGATTAAGGTATCCCGGTTCCCGTGCAGGGATATCGCCTCGAGAATGCTCAGATAGTCTAATTACCATTGATTCTTCCTATTCTTCTACCTCTCCAGATGTACTTTCTCGAGCACCTGAAACCGCCCCAGTCTATTTGGCACCGGGTGAACGACTAAGTTTACGGATATTCATTGACAAGAGTGTAATCGAAGTCTTCATCAACGAAAAACAATGCGTGGCAGTGCGGGTGTATCCAGGGAGAGAAGATAGCACTAGTGTATCAATTCGGTCACAAGGAAGAGACATCGAGCTTGTGTCTCTGAAGATGTGGCAGATGAAGAGTATTTATAACTAAGAGTAGTTAAGGTTTACACAAAATTGCACACTGGTACTTTCCAATATATCTAGCTGGTATATCATAGTACCCAAGAAAACAGCTAAGAAGCTAACGCTGGGTGGCATATTTCACAGCTGTTGGGTCTTAGATGTGCTAATTGGGCTGGAAAGACTCGAGCCCCTTTGTTTTTGAGAACGAGATTTCAAAATAGTTTTGAGCGGGCAACGAAGGAAGTACTCTCCAAACAATGAAGGCGATGTTGACTAATACCCTGTTGAGGAATATGGAAATCTTCTGCCGTTTGCTTAGTTGTCAATGCGGATTTACATCGCCCAGTACTTCCAAAGATTTCCTGAAATCTTTTGTAGATATCACGTGGTTCCGAACAGACATTCATTGATGCTCCATGGACAGGCTGTGCTAAAAAGAACGTCGCCGCATTGCCAATGAATTCTCGTGCTTCTGCAGGAGCACGATCCGAAAAACCATGCCATCCACGATTTTTCATTTCCTGGAAACGACCGTCGATCAATTTTGGTTCTGCAAGAAAGTACCCATATCTCGTCCTATGATTTCCGGGTCAACAGCCGAATATGTCTTCCGAGATTCGACATCGTAGACATAATCCATCGATGTGGCAGGTATTGGGTAAGCAATGAAACTACCAGTCCTAGTAGAACAATCGGTGGCTCTTCAAGATGGCTAATTAGGAAAATGTTGAAAAATAGAGATGATGATTCCCTCCCATGCCTTATCAGGTCTAATCTGTCTTCACCTCGGTCAAATCCTTGTCAGTCGAGCAGATGGAACTGCCAGATGGGTTAAAACTCCAAGATGGGCTTGGTTGGCCTTGGGCTTAGGTTTGGCCTTTCTATCTCATGCCTTAATTGACGCAATGGCTATCTTCACTTATCACGAGAGCAGTCCGTATGGATCAATATTTTCCCGTTTGGTTTTTTGGAGTTGGCTCTTCAGTGGAGCTGGTATTATTACTTAGGCTGTGTGGACAGATATTCGTTATAGGTACGGTATTTTGGCCGCCCTGAGTTATGATATCTGGGATCATTATATCCTCCGCTTTGTAGAAGGGGTTTTAGATGGGTTCCCAGAAGGATTTATGGCTCGTTATACTCATCGCTTTGAAATACTGCAACTACATCAATTAGAATGGCTCTTACTAGATAATTTTCTGGTTGGGATTGAACGTCATTATGGCGACCCACGGTTCTTGATCGTAGAAATCATCTTTGTGGTGATTCTAATAACCAGCCTAGTTTATTTACGTTTTTCTCGACCGTTGAGTTCTAATTAGGTGGAAAGGACCATACATACGCTCAATTCCTTATGTAGGTGGTTTCCCATACTAGATTTTACCCATATTCTTATGATTAGTGTTTTCCTTAGAAGAACATGGATCAATTAAATATAAATATGGTTAAATATTGAAGCATAACGAGATTTTAGCAACATGATATTATATAAAAATGAAAAGTAAATCG
>NZUQ01000001.1 GCA_002697225.1 Candidatus Poribacteria bacterium | reverse complement strand
CCTTTTTCCATCTAGATCCTTCCTTTCACATTTAATTCAGAACTATCATAATTCTAGATTAAATTTATAGTCGACAGGCGTTTTCTCCAAAAGGAATAACCAACTTATATTCGAGAGTTAAAAAATGATCACCGATAGATAATTATCGATTACTCTACATCGTCTAGGTCTATTTCCCTCAAGTCTAAACAATTGTTGGGTTTTATTATCAACTCTCTGTCCTACTAGTAACATTTTATGACAGGGTGACGATGTACAGCAGCCGAATTGCACAATATGCCAAATCCAGACCTTTTGCGTCATACATTGACGTAGTTACGGGGATAGTTGGAAAGGAAAGCCACAGCAAAAACTACTGAACATAGTAGAGTGATAAGCCCGTAGAAACTTCGCCAAAACCGATCTATCTACTACAAGAAACTAGTAATCCGACATTAATTTGAAACATATGTTTTCGGTTTTGCCTAATTGTCACTCCTCGCATTGGCAAGTTATTTACAGCTCCTTGCAAAGGGTAAAAGCCTCCAATTAAGCATTGGAGAAACATTGATTGGTGGAATTTTCAGGACCCAGCTTCAACATAATACTTATCGAAGATCTAAAACATCTCACTTAGATGATCAGCGATTTTCTGCCCCAATTCCATTGTACTTGATTGCCCTCCAAGATCTGGTGTTCCAACATCTGACATTTCCATCACTTGACGTACCGCAGTTTCAATCAAGTTTGCGGCATGCTCAATTCGTTGATCATGATAGCGTTGACCTAACCATTTTAACATCATAGAAACCGAGAGGATAGTCCCAACCGGGTTTGCAATACCTTCGCCAGCTATATCCGGCGCAGTACCATGCGAAGGCTGNAAAACGGCTGCATCCTCACCAATATCTGCCGAAGGAGCCATCCCCATTCCACCCACCAAACCCGCAGCCAGATCAGAGAGGATATCCCCATACATATTTTCGGTAACGATGACGTCATACACGTCAGGTCGCTGCACCATATACAATGCCATCGCATCAATGTAAGCATAATCACGTGTGACTTCCGGATAATCTTGCGCAACTTGGTCGTAAATATCCCGGAAGAAAGCCATTGACTTAAAGACATTGGCTTTGTCAACACAAGTCACCTTCATTAGTGNTTTGTTCCGCTGTTTTGCCANGTCGAAGGCGTATTTTACGGCGCGTTCTGTTCCGGATTTAGTAATAACCATCGAATCAACTGCTACTTGCCCACGTAATTCAATACCAGCATTCATTGAAGCAAAAAGACCTTCCACATTCTCTCGCAAAATCACCAGATCGATATTACCTGCNTCCATTTTTTTCAATGGTGTGTGATCTGAATTATACAAATAAATCGGACGAACTCCNGCATATAGGTCTAGTTTAAAACGCAGATCNACCTGTGGTCTCATTTCAGTACCATCAGGCCAGCGTACATCTGGAAGCCCCATCGCACCCAAGAGTATTGCTTCTGCTTGACGGCATCCTTCCAAAGTTGATTCAGGCAATGGGTCTCCCTGATCCAAATAGCATTGTGCTCCACACGGATATTGTATGAAGTGACAAATCTGACCAATCTGCTTCTCCAACGTCTCAACAATACGAATCGATTCATCAACAACTTCAGGGCCAATTCCATCACCTTTCAAAACAGCAATCTGATAAACACGATTTTCCAAAGACTTCTCTCCAGTTTTTACTGAAATTCCATTTTCTTCTGCGTTTATCACTCGNACTAACAATCTATTTCGCAGATTAATTCTAATAGCATTGGTAGAAAACCCAAAGAACTGTGAGTTCCAACATAGGNTCCNAACCCACTCACAAAAAATTCAAAACAACACNCAGTAACCATTTAGAATACAATGGCCNCTAAACGATTCAAACAGGTGATTATCAAGCACTAGCTNAAACTGAAAGCCAAGGTAAAAACCGAAAACAGCCCGTTAATCCTAATCAGATTTCCAATCACCAGAACCANGGAAACCTAAAAAATACAANAACCTACCCGATTTAATGACAACTTCAGATCTTAATTCTAGGATTCCGCTCACAACCTAACGTACCATAACCACTTATCCAAATCTCAATAGAAAATACCTGATCAAGACGCAAACGGGTAAAAAAACCAACGATATCTTCAACGCAACCTTACTCTTGGCCTCATCAGTTTGCAGAACCAATCTTAATTCTGCGGATAAAGAAGCCCTATAGCATCGATTTGGTTCCATCCGGAATTGGCCTGAGGCCTCAGATGAATCTCTACCATATCAACTTTGTACTTCGTAGGCGGAAGTTGGATTCGAAAGATCCGCTTTTTCACAAAGATAGTTTCAGGTCTTTCTGGTTGCCACAATGAATAACTTTGCCCTACCTCATCAACAGCAACAACCCGCACAATCGCGCCTGGGTTACACGTCTCATAAATCTTCAATCCTTCCATATAGGTTGGAGACTCAAAACCAACCCGAATAAATTCAGTTTGGTCGGTGTTGTTCATTTTAGGACACCAAGCGGTTGGTCTATCTCCATGAGCGGGATAGGTGTCGGGTGAACCNAGCACTTGTTCTGCCGACCAATCGGTATCAGAGTATTGGCTNCTAAATTTCACCACTCGATTTGCCCACAAGACGTTAGGATCACGATCCAGACTACTTCTTCTCTGACGAGTTGACTTGACCAAGTTTTCCAACGNTCTGATCGACAAATCAGCATAATGCTTCTGATCAACTAATAATCCATCGCCAATGACCGTCAGCGTGGTAGGAACAGTCCTAATTGGGAAACCAACCGCAAACTCAAACAAATCCCACTCAGCTCGATTGAATCGGACTATAGGAAAGTTGATTTGTTCCAGATTATCCGTCTTCTTTGCAAACCGACCTTCCTCAGACGAATGATCCCCCATGATGCCAACAACCTGTAAACTGCCTTTCCTATCTTGAAAAAATTTGCTTAGTGTGTGCAGATTGGTCTTGGATTCGTTAGAAGAGAAGAAGTGAAGAATTATAATTTTGTCTGAGAAGTCGGGCAACCGAATTTCGTCCCCATTGATATCGACCATCGGTGTGTCGGGGACAATCCCTTCGGATCGACGAGAATTTCTCCCTCGCCGATCCTCTTCTTCATCTGGCTGGGTTGCAGCTCGAATCTGCTCAGCAGTCTCAGTTTGGCCTGCGGCTTGGTAGCTATCTGCTAATGAAGAAATCAAATACCGATTGCCGGTATCAAAGATGCCTCTTTTAAAGATGGCAACTGAACGGTCGTAATCTCTAGCCATCATATAAATCCTTCCAAGGGCTGAAAAGANACCCTCTTGCCTGTCACCAAAAAACCCTCNGCGACCTCTTCTATTTGATTTGTCGATGCGATCAAGCACCTGTTGCAGTTGCTGGGCAATTTCCTGAACTTTGGACATCATTTCCAAATCGGCATATGCCTCGGCCAACTGCCTGTAAAGACCGTAACGGTTAGGTTGTTCTTCAATAGCTGANGTCAGGATAGTGATAGCCTGTTGTACATCTCCCTTCTTCTGGTACGCTTGCGCCAGACTAGACGAGAGTTCTACTCGTTCGGAGTCATCCGCATTGACCAAGAGTTGTTGATAGGCTTCAATTGCGCGGTCCGTTTGGTCAGCAACTAGGCAGGCAACAGCTAAAGTCAATAGATAGTTCCTCAACTGGTCAGAGTTGGGGTCACCCAAATCCCCCTCGCTTTCCACCGCAGAAGCATATACAGTTATTAGCTTCGGTAACTCTTGGTGGGACGAAAAAGTTTCGATTAGCCTATCACGCAAATACTGGGCAATGCCAGGAAAGGGAGCGTTGGCCATGAGACGTTCGGACGCGACGATGAATTTCCCCAACTCACCGTCACGAGTGTATCGCTCCAATCGCTCAAACATAGCCCCCCAGTCACCTTCATTGCCTCCTCCTTTGTCTGATTGATTCCTGCCATCATCAATAGCGTAAACAGCATATTCTTGGGAAAAATCGCCTTGGCTATCAAAGTACTGGTTTTCATCAGCCGGAATGGTAGCTAAGACGGTATCCCCCCGTCTAATTTGGTAAGAAACAGTGTCTCCCGATGGACTTGATTCCCAAGTGATCAGTCTGTCCGACATCCTGTCGACTTCGTCTAATGACTCCCCCTTCTCAAATGGAATGCCTTCCTCCATCAATTCTGGTGGAAGTGGTGGGGTTGTATCTGTACCAACGACGACCATAATTTCGTTAGTGATGGCCGATTCGGCTAATTCTCTCGCATTGGCCTCAGTAATACCTCGAACCTGATATGTAATCTGAGCATCCGGTATCAGATCATAATGGTAGAACTCTACTTTATCTGGATTATCAATATGGCCTATTACTTCACCATTAGCCAAAACTTCATAGCCTTGCACTCTAGTACCGGAGTGTGGTTGCCAACTCAAAACGACATCATTTTCTCCTTCTACGGGCGAAGCAACAAAGGCCATGTGTGGCAACAACAGTGCATTGGGATCACCAGGCTGATCGACAGCGTCATTAGAAACACCTAGCACGTTGGTATCTGTACCCGGTATTTGTGCCAGTGATTTGGCTCTTGGCCTCAATTGTGTTAGTACTGAGCTTAAATCGGATAACAAGGGTGANAGAATNGATGGTTGTGTCGAATCACTCAACGAAACAGAAAGTTGCGNGTCCACGGAACGATCACNTNCCTCTAAATAGGCCTCAACCAAAGTATGTTTGGCTATCTCAACCNGCTGCAAGAGTNGCTGGGCAACATCAGCCTCCNCTTGGGTTAAGGCAATTTNATCGACCAATTCACTGTTGTAGGTAATTTCGATTTGGTAAACTTCCGATGGGCCAGATGAGTCCTGATCCAAAATCTCGCTCCCATCGNCATTGCTGGGTTCATCTAATTCATCAAACCACAAATCGGTCATCATCTTTTCGACACCGACTTCGACGGGAGGTTTTGGNAAGGTAGCCTCCAAATCCAATGAAATGGTTGTCTCCAAATTCCTGCCAAGATGATTAGCAACTCTCGTAGTATGGCAACGACCATCCGTAATCGTCATTGTAGCCCCATCTGGTCCACGCAACCAACCTGTTACCGAGCCTTTTTGTTGATTAGCAATGACGTCNTCAATCACCATCTCCCATTGACCAATAGANGGATGATCAAATTGCTGCTTGTCTCCAACTTCAGTTAAAGGTGAAGCCATAATGAAGCTTAGCGGAACCGTGAAAGCCGTTGATGTGGTTGAGAAAGCCCAAATTGCTTCAGACGATGACAAACCNCGAATAGGTATCTTCTCATCGGAAACTGTCGATTGATAGGCAATCATAAACTGCCCCTCTAAGTCAGATGAACCAAAGTCAACTTGATAGATTTTGGTCACATCACGATCGCCACTTGTGGCCAATTTGAGCTTTGATTGAAGGACATCGTAGCGTGTCCCCGATAACAAATATGAATCAACTCCATAGACCAGGACCAAGGTCAGGTTTTCGTCCACGAATCGACAATTGAGCTCTGCCCTATATTGCAGTTTAACGTTTTCGGTTAGGTTTGAAGTACCAGCTTTAACCAAACCAATATTACTCAATTGAACTAACCCAAGAACCAGAAAGATCTGAAACAGCTTGCCGATCGGCAACAGAGCAAATTGCCGTCTAGCGAATCGGATACTGATGGATTGGATGTTGAACATCATGATTTCTCCTATTGATCCAGCTTGTGTTCAGCGCCGATTAGTTGACCATCGTAATCGAGGAACTTAAGGTGGGTAGGTTTCACCGTGTGAAGTAATGCTAGTTTCCACTCTGTAGCCCCAGTCCATTGTGGTTCATATTCGATTTCAGATTCACCAGCTTGGGCAATCTGAACTGACTTGGTTTCAACAGGGGCTGTGCCCTGGAGAATCAGCAGGTCCGCGTTACGCTGAATATGGGTGATTTCCGGCTTTGCCTGCGGAATCACCTGATTTAGGTAAATTGTGCGATCTTGNATGAACGTANCNAGGTTTTCTGGTGATGTGCCTCCAGTTATCCGGTGATAATGTTGAAGCCGAGTTCTCAGATAGTCCACGTTAAAGTATTTATTCATCATTTCTCGCATAAAACCGAAATAGAGGTGCTGGTGCTTGGGACTTCTCTGGAACCGCTGGATAATGGGACTTGATGCCCAAACCGACATGTTGGCACGCCCATAACCCCATTCGTTGTCCCAACTGAGCAATTCCCACCTTTTGCTTTTACCGGGACGATACAAATAAGCATTTTGACCTGACCTGTTACCAATGAAATCCCAGTCGCCAACGACCACCCGAGTGGCAAGCATCCGCATCCACTGTTCGACGTTAATATGTTTTTCCATGACCTCTTCGTACTGATCATCAGGTGCATAGTTCATTACTTTCAACAGATCAAATAAATTGTCAAAATCTTCTTCATTTTCACGTGACCTTGGTTGGTAATTCCAGCGATACAGATTAGCATCCTCACTACCTAACCATTGGAAATCAGCTCCCCTGCTCTCGAAGTTACCTGTGTCTCCAAAGTCACCNCGAAAATCGAAACGTGAGCTTACCTCGAACAACTGTTCTCCAGCATCCTCTGGGTAGAAAATCGACAAGAAACGGCTGTTGGGTGGTAGAATATCTTCCCAAACCGGGTGTCCCTGGTCACTGTTGAAGCGGACGGTAATCCATTCTTGTTGGCTTGATGGTAACTGCATCTTGCGCAACAGATAATAGGATAATCGTTCGTTGTAATAGCCCTCAGGGGAATTGTCGTTGCGGTCAAATCGCGCCATTTGTTGTACACCGTTCAACTTCTGATCGGCATGGAAACGGATTTTATAGCCACTTGGAGATCCACCTCTCCCTCGTCGGTATGGACTACCAGTCCACCGACAACCAACTTGGTAATAGATGTCGGTTTCGTTAAAAATGAAGGTGGCATTCATCATCTGATTGCTTAAAGAGGGACGATTTTCGATCTCTCGCACGTCATCCCCTTGCATAACAATCCGATAACTTGGCAGCTCCGGCTTAACCCGATCTCGGTTTCTCTCGACACGATATAGTCCCGGTGATCGGATGTCCTTGGGCCAAGTTCCTGTTATCCCTGCTTTATCAATCGCTTGNACATAGAAGGCAACTGTCTGAGACGCCGAATGGGCTGGAATTTGCGCCTGGTAATGATAGTAGCCATCCTTTTTCTTGGTATCTAATACCATCGACACTTCTTGATAAGTCGACGAAGTAACACTGAAAAGGGATTCAGTCCTGATAGACGATGAAGATTGTGCTACCCTATCGGGCTTGTAGTATAACATCACCGACGAAATCCCGTCCGAGTCAAAAACCTGAACACTGACAGTAACCATATCTGTTGCAATGGGGACAACAGGCGCATGAACCGGATTCTTGAAAACTGGTCCCGTTTGCGATTGATAGACGGAGTTTTTATCGCCTGGCGTACCCGCCCGTTTGGACATTGGAATCCGATGCATTCCCGCCATTTGGTTGCCAGAACATCTGGTCAACAGCAGATTATTTCCCTTTTGCCACTTGGCCCAAAATGAGATAGTATACGCTTTTCCTTCTTCTAATTCCGATTCTAATGGAATTTCAATATGGTTTGGTCCCGTATTTCCCGCGCCAGAGGCAACCAATTTGAAATTTTTCTGACCATGTTGAGGCTCATCAGCAACCGTGTAGCCGTCGATGTGAGTACCAATGATGGCCCAATCTTCCAATCCATATTCAAACGATCCATTGGCAATCCATTCACCTTGACGACGTGAGGAACGAGCGAAGAAGGGGGTGTCGGGAGAGGTCAGACGAATGTCATCGATCAAAACCTCTCCCGCTCCCTGTAAGTGCATGTGAAACTTAGGCCACGCCTGTTCGCCTCTGAATTGGGTGCAGGTTCGGGTGTAGCTGAAATACTGCCATTCAGCTTTGTCTCGTTCGTCACTACCTGACCATGCCTGATAATTACTATTATCTTGGTAGGGGTTTATTAACTCCAAAC
The DNA here is from genome assembly GCA_002697225.1 of Candidatus Poribacteria bacterium. The sequence continues at coordinate 18,349 of NZUQ01000001.1, read as the reverse complement.
TCGCTCCATAACCGTCTGCCGACTTAGGCCAATGGTCTCCGTCATAATAGTGCACCTGATCCACTTGGTTGCCCAAAGTATCTTCTAGGCGTATCTTGTCTTCGCCGTTGCTGAGTGTTTGCTTAAAGTTACCAATCACCTTATTAGCAAGTAGCCCGTACTGTGAAAGAAGCCAACCTGCATTCTTGGCCACCACCAAGTAGGCGTCGGGCGCGAGAGCCGTTCTTTTTGGGAACTTGAAAGAGATACCGCCTGTGATCGACCATCCTGAAAGGTCAGCGTCTTCCATCCCACGATTATAGAGCTCGACGTACTCACCTTTGGCTGAGCTATTAGCGGGATGATACATGATTTCGTTGATGACGACATTAGTGTTGAGTTCGACTTTGTTGGTTTTTTTAAGTGATGTGGGCATAAGATACCACTCACTCATGCCATCAGGATAACGTCCCCAACTCAGATGGGATTCCGTAGATGTCCTTTGGAATTGACAGACGTCAAGTACTTGTGAAGCCGATGGACTGGTGAAGAATAGACGTTCGTTTTTCAGGTTGAGCTTGAAATTGAGTTGGTCGGAGTTAAAAACAACATGGCTACCAGCAGAAACTTGGGTGTCTGCTGGAATCTGATACTTCTTTAACTTTGCGGGGTTGTCACTCAACCAATATCCGCTAATGTCAATGGTATTCGCTGTTGGATTATAAATTTCGATCGAAACAGGCAATGGCGTGCGACGATCCTCATGATCGGGAAAAATTGCAATTTCGTTAATAACAGCAGAAGCTAAATCATGTTTATTCTGCTGACGGTAAGAATATCCATTTGCTTTCCCTGGAGTACCACCCATATTGGTACTTGACCGCCAATTTTCGGCTCGATTGGGATGTAGACGGGGTGAAATTTTAGCTAAGGTGTGCCCCGTTCCGTCTGCAGCCATCGGCCATTGCCCTCGATCACTGTAGGCAAAATCAACAATTGACCCACCAGCCGGATCGCTCAGTATCAAATGATCTTTTCGGTTGTTTAGTGATCCTTGAAAGGGACCAAACACAGGGACATCAATCATCCAATCATAAGATTTGGCATACCATTGCTTCAACTTTTCTGGACTTTTAGCGACCAAGAAGTAGGTCCTCGGTTCGATAACCGTCCCTTCTGGAAATTGGAGTTTGATGCCTTGTGTAAACTGCCACTGCCCAAGATCTAAACGATCAGCTTTTTCGTTATAGAGTTCAATAAACTCGTAATCGATACCGTTGTTTTTCGCAGAAGTGTCTACCTGGTATTTCACCTTTTTAGGTTTCCTAGTTTCGCCAGGTGGATTATACATCACCTCCGTCACCTGCACGGCATCGACTGGCAACAAACACAACCAGCTAAAAATTAACATGAGTAAGAACTTCACTAAAATATGATAGAACATAAAATGAAAGTGCTCCTCCACCTTTGGGTGGATTCTATTTCGACTTTTGGAGTTGGTACATTGTCGTTCAACTAATAAAGTGGCCTCGATTACATCTCTAAATCGTGCTCGAACAGTATCCTGAGAGAGGAAAAAAGCAGAACACATNGCAACCCAAATCCCNTAATTTGCTAAAACAGTTGCGAACACACCATTATAACAGAATTGTCACACGTGTGACAATTTCATATCAACCTACCATTTGCGCATAAGCCGAATTCACATCACCAACAAGTGACTGCAAAATACCNATACAAAAAACNTGTGNCGTAGGATAGGGTTGTAATACCAATAATTTATTGTTAGAAAACACCAATGGCCGTTTCTAACATCCATTTACGGACGTAATCGATCTGCNCCACCCGTCAACCAGCCCAGATCAAACTGATCGAATGAAATTGTTTCGTAAGGGTCAGTTTCCCCTCGTTCGTATAAACAACAGATCCGCTGCTCCGCATCCAGACATAGATCGGAATAAGCTGCCGGTCCTGCGTGTAAAACTTTGCCATTACTCCATGTTTGACATTCATCATAGCTAATCCGGATAGTCATCCTTTCCCTGTTCATACTTGCTGGATTTGAGAAAAGAATCCGATTCCTATTACTTGAAATTTCCTCAGTGTATCGAATCAAGCTAGCTTGGCATACAGGTTCAATCAATTCCTCTTCCCAACATCCTTCTTGGAAACTATCTCCTTGGTTATGACTCCATGACCCCACACGGCACTTCTCACCAACATAGTTTCGACTATTCAAGTAAAGCAATCCATCCACCGTTTCCACCACAGCACATTCATTCGTTCCATTCTGCGCACTTCCACCAATCTGCCATCTTCGTCCATGGTCATCACTGTATAAAACATGAGAATGGTAAGGATCTGTTTTTCGGTCTAGATCGACTCCAACCATATGATCACAAGGAATCACGAGTCGTCCACTTCTCAATTGAATACCATGACATGGACCGGTCGCATACCAAGTCCAATTAGCAAGTTTTACTTCGTCAGTAATTTCCTCTGGTTCCAACCATGTTGCCCCATCATCCTTACTAGAAGTTAACCAAACTGTTCTGGGCGCTTTCCCCTGACAAATTAATGACTCATGCCCATCTCCTAAATTCCTGCAAAACAGCAACCAAACCTTCCCAGTTAATTGATCAACTACCGGAGCTGGGTTTCCCGAAGTATCTCCATTACCATACACAACAACCTGATGGTCTGTCCATGTATCNCCATCATCAAAACTTCGTTTAAGTAGCAAATCAATATGACCAGCATCACCACCACCAAACTTCCGCCCCTCACAAAAAGCTAGAATTGTGCCATCATTAGATCTAACTAAAGCAGGAATCCGGTAAGTATGGTAACCGTCAGTGCCACTCACAAAAAGATTCTTTTGCTGGTAATACACATTTATTCTCCTTGTAGAATTGGCATATTCACCGCATCCGATCGGCGCAAGTGCATATCCTTTTCCATCGAATGTGGGTAACGTAGTGGGACTGACGAAACCTCATTTAACTGTAACATCAGATCCTTTTCCAACTCCCAGCCAGAACAGCCAATATTGGATTGAATTTGCCCAACTTTCGTGGCACCGACAATGACCGAAGTAATCGTATCTTGATCCAAGACCCAACGCAACGCAACCTCAGCCATGCTTTTGCCCAAATCCTTAGCAATCCTATCAAGCATCTCGACTGTATGCTGAATCCGTGGTTTCAGGAAATCATCCATTGTAGCTTGCGTGTAATTTAGGCGACTACCCTTCGGAGGCGATTGATTTGGTTTGTACTTTCCAGTTAAATATCCAGCAGCCAAAGGCCCCCAAACAATAACACCAATCTCTTTCTCTTTGCACAGTGGGAGAATTTCCTCCTCAATATCCCTAGTCAACAGGTTATATTTCGGCTGCAAACTCTCGTATCGCGCAAAATTCTTGGTTTCACTGATCCATAATGCATCACATAACCGCCATGCATACTCATTACTACAACCGATATATCGAACTTTTCCTTGATGGATCAAGTCATCCAAAGCCCGTAACCGTTCCTCAGTTGGCGTTTCACGGTCAACATGATGCACTTGATATAGATCGATGTAATCGGTTTGGAGGCGTTTNAGGCTGTTCTCTATTTCAGAGATAATATGCCATCGTGAAGTACCAGAATCATTAATATCAGATCCTATGGGATTAAAGACTTTAGTGGCAACAACCAATTTGTCACGACTCCCCTTTTCCTTAATTAGCTTGCCCAGAATCTGCTCGGATCGACCATCCGCATAGCTATTCGCAGTATCAAAGAAATTGATTCCCGCTTCAACTGCCAGATTGAATATCTCCCTTGATCGGTTTTCATCTATTCCCCAATCATTAGTGCCGAACGTCATGGTACCGAGACATACTTCTGAGACCTTTAAACCCGTTCTACCCAAATGGCGGTATTCCATATTTCCTTTTCCTTAAAAATAGGTTAGTATTAGATAATTAACATGTTTTTCTGTTAGCAGGTTGACCTTAACTTTTCGTATCGTTTTGGAAACGATACTGAGGTTAGAATTCACTTTAAAAGTAAAATCAGCAAGAGAGCAAAATCACCATGGTTGTTGATCCCAATAACAAGAATAAAAAACTAGAGATCAGGAGATTGGGNCGNACTGAATACCAAGTCACCTGCTTGGGATTGGGAGCCTATAGACTCACAATTGACTTTGGAATCCCTCGAGAACAGTCATTATCACTTTTACATTGTGCGGTGACTTTGGGTATCAATTACATGGATACAGCACCGCAGTATGGAGCTGGTGAAAGTGAAGAATTAATTGGACGTGTCCTACAAGAACATCCAAACCAGCAAGTTCATATTAGCTCAAAAGTTGGGCATCTAGGCGAAACAATCGTCAGATCATTTGGACCTGATGCCTATCAAAATGAAGACTGCATCAGACGAGTCATCGAACATTCCCTCTGGTTACTACAAAAAGACCATCTGGAGATGGTTTTTGTCCACGAACCGGAAATGAAAATTTGGGGGTGGGACGAGGAGACACTGGATGCTCCAGTACTCCGGACTCTAGAGAAACTCAAGGACGAAGGGATGATCGGTGCCATTGGTCTTGGTAGCAATACAGTAGAATTCCCCAGCAAACTAGCGGAAACAGGCCGCTTTGACGTAATAGAAATTGCTAACGGTTATACCCTATTAACACACAGACTCGAAGAACACATTCTTCCCGCAGCACAGAAATACGATCTCGGAATTGTCGCTGGTGGTCCGTTTCGCGATGGCCTATTAGCTACCAAACAATACGAAAAAATCGAAACTCTACGAAGAGATAAAGAACAAACCGGATGGATTACAGAAAAGACCTTGGATCGGCTTCACTTTCTTTATCAACTAAGTGACGAAACGAACCTACCCATGTATGAACTAAGCCTCCGTTACATCTTAAGTAATTGCTTCATCCATTCCGTTATTCCCGGGGCACAGAATCCAGCAGAAGTTGAGGCCAACTACCAAGCTGCTTTGAAAGGCCCATTACCAACAGATGTTTTGGAGGCCATTAGAAAAATTCAACATAAAACCTCATAATATGAAGATCCGTTTTGTATTACCCATAACCCTTCATGAACCAATAGCCTCAATCCCTCCACGACATTTCCATTAAGGGTTACGAAAACCTCCAGTTTGTTTCTGCCACTAGGATCAAAACAATCTAGAGATTCACACTTCTAGCCTCTTCCAAAGCGCTCATGAGTTTTGACTTTCAAATCTGGTAACTTCTCCCAATAACGGGCAGTAGGGGAGTCACGCCAATCTTTATCCAGTTCATCCCAAGAAAATGGATCGCCCAACCAATTAAAATGCGGTTGCAACCACCCTTCCGTTATAACATGACTTTCACCTGCATACCGAAAATCGATTGACAAACGGAGGACATCTGACGTATGGTTGTCAGCGGCAGCATGAACAGTAAGAGATTTAAATAGCAGCAAATCTCCCATACGGTAGTCTGTCTGAAACCAATCTAGATCGGCATCGACAGGCACTATGTTTCCACCTGGACCGGGCGCCGGGCAAGGAGCGAGAAAACCAGACTTGTGGCTACCCACCAATAATTTCAACCCTCCAACTTCTACTGGAACATCGCCCAGCGGTGCCCAACAGGAGATAATCTCCGTAGACCCTCCAACGTAAAGCCAGTCCTGATGCGGCTGTGTACCACGCTCATTATCACGAGGAAACGCAATCCGGGCAATTGTCATGGGCAAAGCGAAAACCGACTCCTGAAATATATCTTCCATAATTTCATGAACTCGATGATGAAGTTTCAACCGGTGGAAGGCTTCCAAAGACTGTAATTTTGCGTATACTGGACGCCATTCTTCCTGTCCTTCAAGAACCGGAGGATGATCAGTTAAACCATCCATCAAATTAGTCCCATCACGCAACCAACCAACTTCCTGACAGAATTCGAGGATTGATTTTCTCAGACCCAACACCTCATCTTTAGGTAGAATATCCTTTAAAAACAGATAACCATCATCGCGCAATTGCCGACGAAGTGATGGGGGATCGCCAAGCAGGTGGTTGGATTCGACGAAGTATTTCATCGATTCTCCTTTGTAAGTGATTTGTAATTTCCCGTCAAACTTCGGATAAAGCTTTAAACAAACAAAACCCTCATATTATACTCTATAAATTCTTTATCATATAAGAAATATTGGTTGCCCTAGTAACATGGAAATAGTTAAAAATCTTCTGTTTAAGGCACTACCGACAAGAGCATAAAGCTAGAGAGATCAATTTGCACATCCTTCACTTATCCAATGCTGAGGACTAAATCAAAGGAGGAAAACAAAATCTCGACTTACAATCACAGAAGCCCTAAAATCAACGAGGCCCTGTCCCTAGATACTTCTCAGTCGTTGTCACACAAACTGATCCGATGAGAGAATCACTGGAAGCCACCGCATTTCGCCTGAGTACTGACAGTAGAACACAACTGCTTATTCTACCCATAGAAGCCCAATATCATTGAAACCTAATCGAAGTTTTTGCCAGACAATAACCAAAGTGTAAGAAAATNGGTTTAACCGAGAAAACTGGACGATAAGAGATACTCTCCCTTCCTTCGTCAAAGCGCTACGGCCCACGTTTATCCGGACAGAGAAGATGGCATCTTGCTATTATCTATTTGGATATAAATCCAAAGCCAAACCCATTAATATCTGGCAAAGAAGTCAATACGAACAGAATAAAGCTTCAAGAAGGCAAGTAAAATCAATACACAGCCGAGGACCTTGGGAGGCCGAATCGATTGCTTGTTGTCTTAACAGAATTCTATTCAACCTTCCTGTTCGTTACTTTGACGAACGCATCATATTGCCAAGTTTTTGCTGGCCACTTGAATAACATTAATCTCAAGCTTCTAGTGTCTGATCCAATTCTCCTAGCAAAAACTAGTTTTAATCAAGTTGCTTGATGTAAATGTCACGGAACTGAATCAGACTTGATGCCGGAGAAAATTCTCCAGTTTCTTTATTGATTCCACCATGATGTTGTAGAGCAATTTCCCCTTTCTCTGGCAAATCCGGGGTCTGCGCATTACCAATCACTATTTGATCATTCAAAGCGACATTAACTCGATCTCCTTTCATGGTGATCTCCATTACATTCCACTCTCCAACAGGATTGTCAGCACACACCCTAGGAACCGCACTAGCCCTGACTGCAGCGGTCATAGACTTGTCATTTCTATAGTTCCAAAGTTCTCCAGACCCAATAGGCCAACACCACAAATTCACCTGTCCTTTCGCCGTACCACGCAGATAGATCCCCGAATCGGCATTGGGTCTAAGTTCCTTAATAACCTCACCGTTTTCATCCGTTTCGTATGAACCATCAGGAAGAATAGTTGGCATTGGATAAAATCCAGATGTTTGCTTAAAACGCCATGAAATCCGAAGAATAAAGTTGGCGAAAGTTCCTTCAGTCCACAAATTTTTATCACCACTTGCTTCTGACTGAGCATCATAGTCAATAACTCCATCCACGACTTTCCAATGCCCATTATCTCCTTCTGGTATCTTCCAACCACTTAAATTTTGACCATTGAAAAGTAGAATAAACCCTCTTTCAATAAGTGTTGCGTGACTTACCGATGTGTCTTGTTGCATAGTGCCCTCCACTGTTTTTATTATTTGATTTACCTTTATAGATTTCTGCAATCAATTGCACAGTGATTAACGACTAACTCGCCATGATCCCTCAATAACTGTCAGACTTCACCCAACATGTTCTCCTATAACTCAAACAGCCCAATGAGATTCTTCAACACTAACCTAGTTGCAAATTGCAAATTAACTAGTAGCAAAGTCCTTCTAATTCAATATAATTCATACATTACCANCCGACCATCAAGCCCCCCATTAGAAAGTTGCTTTCTCCATGACGGTTTTAAACCTAAGTTCTTAATGTATTTACGCTGACCAAAGTACACATAAGCAGTTGAACCACAACAACGCCGCTTCAGAAAATCGCCAAATCTTTTATAAAAATCACCGAGGTCAACATCTTTGCCTGTCCGTATTCCATAAGGAGGGTTACACACGATCGTCTTACCTTCTATGCTCGGAATATCAAATACGTCCTTCTGTTCAATNTTAATAACATTTTNTTCATCAANTATTGAGCAATTATGGGTTGCAGATTTGACAGTTCTCAGGCATAAATCACTTCCTGCAATAGTATTTTTTGAGAGCTCTATTCTCTTTTGTAATCCTTTTTGCTTAACCTGCTCCCACAGCAATGGGTCGAAATCCGGCAATCTTTGGAACCCAAAATTTGCACGCGTTATAGCAGCAGGAGTACGAGAAGCAAGCATATACCCCTCGCAAAGCAACGTCCCTGCACCACAAAATGGATCATACAAGGGCACACTACCATCCCAACCAGAATACTTAATGATGGCAGCTGCCAAGGTTTCGATCATTGGAGCCAGTACGGTTTCCTTACGATAGCCCCGTTTGTGTAATGATCCTCCGGAAGTATCCAAGCTAACTGTCGCTTTATTGTTTTCAATATGCAGGTTGATCCATAAATCCGGATTTTTTCGACTAACTGAGGGACGCTCACCCTTGTGCAACCGAAAGTAATCCACGATGGCATCTTTTAAACGCAAGGCAGCAAATTTTGAATGCTTGATAGCACTATGTGATACGGTAGCAGAAACCGCAAACGTCTGAGAAACATCCAAAAAATCTTGCCATTCAATTTGTGAAGACACTTTGTAAAGATATCGATCTGAATGACAATCAAACAATATTAGCGGAGCTAAAACACGATGAATCAAACGCGATTCAAAATTGATTGTATAAAGAACCTCTGGGGTTGAATTAAAATAGATACCCCGATAAACCTGACGAGTATTATGACCACCCAAAGACAGAATTTCTTTTTCCGCAATATCTTTTAAATCATCAGCTACCTGAGCAAAATAGCGGTTGGTTTTTTGGTAATTGTACATATAGACATATAGACTAAGTTCAAGTTGGTCTCAAATAAGTCGCAGTAACAATAAACTGCGAATATAGTTCCTGGTCTCAGTAATTTACTCATAAGTATTTACGGCAAAGTTAACAATTCGACAAGAATATCCCTTACTTTGCATATTCTTTTGGTTAAGCAAACGAACCTCTAGCTGGTGTTTTTTCCTCTTCTCCAATTCAGTTTCAAGCATATAAACCCAAGGAATGTGTAAACTTTGACTCCATTTGGTATACAGATCCTGTTTTTTCCATTTGCCATTATTAATCCGATACTCAATACTCCCAGCATCTGGACCAGCGATAACAAACAATCCAACAGCACTTCCTATAAAACTCAGTTCAAAACTATCGCCTGGATTCTTACCCACTAACATAGGAACATTCACAAAACCTGGTCGTATTCCGCCACCCACAGTATTTTGCCAATGAGGATCCACCTTGAAACCATTAACCTTTTCTATGTTATCAGGTGATAACAACATACCAGCTTCGTAGCAGAACTCATCCAATTTTTCAGGTTGATAATATGCTTTAATTTGACCATTCGCTGCAACAGGTTTATCAACCCAAGCGACTTCAAATAAACGATTAATCGTGCGAAAATAAAGTTGATGACCAAAAGGCGACGGATGCAGGTCTTTGAAGTCATTTTCCCACGAAAATTCTTCACGATTAATACGTTCCGTAATTTCCAGTGCAAAGTTGATAGAAGGCAAATTATAATGGGCCGCAACCCTTTCATGGTTCTGAATAACTTTTGGTATTTTGTCGTTGTTATATTCCCTCATTTTTTCCGGATCGACAAAATACATTAAAATAATGTCAATGTTTGGATTAATGTTACGGGCATGACGAACAATACCTTCCATACCACGAATTTGTTCCTTATCTGATCTACCATTATAAAAGTCATTGACAGCTGCCTCCTCAAAGATAAGATCCACCCGTCCATTTTTAAAAGCATCACGCACTAGGCGATACGCTCCTGGAGTAGAACCAGTTGACGGAATCCCAGCGTTAATAAAATCAAACTTAGTTTCTGGGAAGCGATGTTCCAATTCAACACAAACCATCTCTCGCCACCCTGACATGAAGGTAATTGATCCTCCTAAAAACACCACACGCCCTATCCCTGTACTTTCAAAGATCTGTTTAGAATTCGCCAGCCCGTGGCGCAAAGCAAAGTAGTCTGCATTGCTCGTAACAATACCTCCAGTAAAAATAAGTGAGCAAATAGATACAAATGTCTTCATATTAATGAATGTCCAGCAAAAAGAATTTTAGCTTCGATAAACGTAACGAAACCGAAAGCACTAATTATCAACGATATTTACAAGAACAGGGCTGAGAAAATTGCCGACCAATCCAGATTCCGAGATTATTAAACACCAAAATCACCTACTTACAAAAGGGTTGGTTTGATAGCACTTACACTAATTGTCTGATTTATCTTTATCCTCAATCTCAGAGACCTTTCTTGACACAGAAATACTAACACTAAATCGGTATCTAAAACAACAGATTGCCCCACCCTCAAGCACCTCTACTTATACCATTATACTAATTAAGCTCTCGTAAGGATAACGCTTACCAATTTTGATTCAATACATTGAGCTCGAAGCGGATAATTTCTGTTCAACTTCAAAATCTCTATGCTATAATACTCCTGTTTGATCTACAGTACGAGGGTAATTTGCAAATCAAGAGACTACAAGTAACTATGGACAAAGTTGCCATCGGGTTTTCAGTCCTTTGCGCAATCCACTGTATGATCCTGCCTGTTGCTTTGACCATGATCCCTATTCTCATAGTCACGCCACTAGGAAATGAGAATTTCCACCAATTTATGATATGGTTGGTTCTACCCACCAGCAGTCTTGCCTTTACATTGGGATGTCGTCATCACAAAGATTTGATCGTGATTATCCTAGGATTTATCGGTTTAATGTTAATTGGGCTGGGCGCGTTTTGGGTAGTACACGCTTGGGATGAAACTGGAGAGCGGGTAATCACTATACTAGGAGGATTAGTGTTAGCATTTGCTCACTTTCGTAATCACCACCTCTGTCGATCAGATGATTGTGAATCCTAATTCAAACGCTTCCGTTGTATATCCATGGTTAGAAACGGCCTAACTTGACCCGACCGGGACTTTCTCCAACCAACTTGCCTGTGTCCATTTTGCACACNCATTTTCTTTTTGAACTCTTAGAAAATTATTGATACCAACTAGACCACACAATTCAATGTCGCATCTATAGAGAAACTCACGACACGCAAGTAATCCTGCCAAACTCACTACTTAATGTCCTGCAACTCAATTCATATGTTTGNTAACGNTCTCGTTGTTTTCAATTAGCTAACGCATTGAATCCGCTTTCTTTGCTCTTTAGACTCAGGTTAAACAACGAAAATAGTATAAAGNCTGTAGCAAACAAAATATATCCGTAGATGACAATCAATTCCGAAACAAAGACCGAAAAGGAAGCAATAATTATAAAAAAGAAAAATAAATATTTAATTAAATAATCTCTAGAATGTTCGTTAACTTTGAAACATTTTTCCCAATAAATAACCAAAGGAATGAAACAAAATAAACAGGGAATACTATAGTCGTATGCGAGCGTAGGGTAGATAGTTAGTATAATCCCAGAACCCATAAAATAGGGAACTAGGAACAGAAACTTATTCTTACACTTCCTAATATTAAAATATCCCAGAACAACTAGAAAAAAAGGTAATATTTTGACTATAAATCTAGGGAACAATTTCATTAAGCTAAGCCCTTGAGGCTCATATGTAATCTCTTGTTCAAAAAGTCCGATTAAAAAATGAATGCCATATTCAAAATAAAGTAAAAAGAGAAAAACAACCGTTAATGGAAATACCAATGCTAGATACATACTATATCTTAATTCNTTAATGCTCTTTGAATTTAGCACCCATAGCAAAAAAACTAAAAAGATAAATGGAAATGAAGTCCACTTNACATAAGCAAATAGTGCTGATATGAATATATAGTACCCATTTCTGTTAANCAACCCTAAAAATAACCATAAATAACTGAGAGAAACGTANAGGGAAAACTGCCCCCGTTCAAACCATGAAAGGCCTACAGGAGTGAGAAACAAACAAAAGTTCACCAGTAAGATTACAGGAAAAAGGTCTTTTTCTATCCGCAGAATTTTAAAAGCGTAAATGAAGGATGCAAAGAATAGCAACATTTGGACTAACATATGCAGAAAACTGGCAAAGCCATATTCGAATTTGCAAAAACTAAATGAATAGACAGCATGTATAAAAGGAGCATATCTCGACGGCCTCTGCCAAGGATCAAGGGTATCTTTTGTATAAGCTGTCGTTAAAGAAGACAACTTCTGAGATGGGAAATAGATTTGGGCAAAATCAGCGGCTAATCTGTGAAAAGCCTCATATTTCAATGTAAAAGTATTTTCAGGAACTCTCATAAAACCATAGCGAGGTAAAGGTTTGAGATAAAGCCCAGAAGAGTCTCCATAGATCATATCCTTTGACAGCAGAATGAAATTGTACAAACTCAAAGATTGCAATACAATAAAGGTAATTATGAATAATGGTTTTCTCACCTTCTTAAAAAAGGAAATGAGTTTCATANTTCTCACCTATTAAACCCAAATTTCAAAACAAAGAATTCGGAACCTGCAAACACATAATCCTTAAATTCTAATACCTATTAACATAATGAAGAAGATAGATTACAAAGTTTGTACTTTGAGTACGTCTAAATCCTAGCACACATCCACCACACAACGAAACCCTTCGTCTTCGTATACCCTATTATAATTGAGAATATACTGTATTCAACAATTCAGATCTTAAAAAAACTAAATATCATCAAGAGGATAAAGCTTACGTCCTAAACAACTAAAAGTTAGATCTTTTAAAGTGTGTATACTAGGTTCAGATACGACATGAATTGCTCCTGNCCAGGCTTCGAACCCAGCACGAAANTGCGCTGCNGACTTAACTCCAATATACTTCATCCGTTGCAGATCTAGATTAAGCATGCGGGAAAAAGCCGTGTCAAAAGGNTGCTCACGCTGAGTGACTAAAAGTACATGAACTCCATCCTGCTCGATATGCGCTGATGGTCCCATGTTCCCAGCCAGACCTGAATACATTGGACCATCATAATGGAAATGACCATCAGACAATGCAACGACTTCAGCCTTCATGGAGATAGTATCGCCCTGTAGTGGTGACGATTTCCCTCCCACANCCANCATCAGTTCTGCTCCTACACCAGCTTTTTGACATTGAGCAATTGATTCAGGATCAACTATGTACAAAACACAAGAGTCTCGAAGCTCAGCCTCTATAAACGTCCGTAGCATACCGGTACTGTCACCTGGAGACCCACCACCTGTATTATCCCATACATCAGCAAAAATAANCGGGAAACGGCCATCTAACTCAGCTATCTGCAAGGCTTCACTCGTTGACAATAATGGATAATGCCACTCTGTTCGCCGTTCAAATAGCCAAGATCCGAGCTGATCAGCATAAACTTGAGCTAAATTTTGGTCATTATCAGTCACAATATAAACCGATGCCCCCATATTCGGCACATCAGCCAAATAATAACAGGTAGCAATCGAACCGCAAATCACACCAGGTTGTGCAGTAACCCTATGCAATTCAGCAATAGCTTCCCGCATTGGCGAATGTGCTGTCACTTGATTCATCCCCCAGAACATTGGTATTTGGTGCAAAGCCATCGTTGGGCACACGCCATCCTTTAAAATCCGCATCAGAATATCTACACATTCTCGGCTCCGTTCAGCCATATCAATTTCGGGATAGCTCTTTCGACCAAGTAGCACGCTCGCCTGATCAACCATTTTTTGGGACACATTAGAGTGAATGTCTAGCTGAACCAAGATTGGCACATTCGGGCCAACCAATTGACGTACAGCAGCCAAAATATATCCCTCAGCATCATCAATACCATCTGCTTGACCTAAGTTCCCAACCACCATTGATCCATGTAAACTCAATAGCACCGCCTCGATAGAACCTGCGTCAGCTATTCTGCACAGTAAATCATCTAAAATAACATCAAACAGATCCCGCGGTGTGGGGCCACTTGGTTGAGCAGTAGCAAGAACGGTTGGAACTAGCTTAAAATCATGAATTTTTGCTCCATCGATGAACCCTCCCATGGGACTATTAGTTCCATGAAACATATTTAAGATCTGATCTCCGTGCAGATAAAATCGATCTTTATAGCTTTGCAGGTCGGTTGCAACAGTTGTAAAAGTGCTAGTTTCGTGACTAATTCCGCCGATAACAACTCTCACTCGTTTATCCTTTCTTTTTTATCTCAATTCAGGAAACATCGAATTACAGTACTATCCAAGAATCGTTGATCTATCACAAAAATCTCCAGTTATTTTTCGATTAACCAAAAGATGGTGCGACTACTGCACCTGAACNATAACGAAGGGTGAAACATCCAGTTATGTAGACGTGCCGTTCGGGAAGCTAAGCAGACCCATCCTAAAACAGCCACACTTAAAATAGTAATCACCAATCCCAGATAAAAACTACGGGAATAATAACGCAAATAAATTTGATAAACGCCAATCTGATCGAGCCGCAATGCAATTAGCCCATTTTCATTGAACAATTCCCCATGATCAGTATNCCAATCAGAATGATAATTTTGGTTAATAATAAGGATATCAGGTTTTTTCAGATTGACCTCAACGCCAATCGAGTTTGGCCGAAATGTGCTACTTACACTATTACCAGCCTTTAAGAGAAAAGCTTCCCCTCGATATTCAGGGTTTGGAAGATAATTGTTATCAGTATCCACAAAATATTTAGGGACAGCATTTTCTTCAAGTGGGACGCCTGTATACCAATCAATCGTCCCTATATTCCTCAGGAGATTGAAGTATGTAATAGCAAAGGATGGCTCTTTACGATTTCTCTTCAAATCCCAACCTTTTACGTTAAAAAACCCTGATTTCGACTGGGTCAATTGAGGACGAACAAAATTGTAAGTTTCACTTTGGATTTTTGCNACTCTCGGATAAAGAAATCCTATGCCAAGTGTAATCAAAATAACAGCGATTAAATGCTCCGACCATCGGGGATGGAGTCGTCTTAAAAGTACAAAAAACTGCCCAGAGGCTATAGCAATAGTAAAAACGATCTGAAAACTAAAATATTTGATAGGTTGCCGAACAGCATTGAATATCGGCAAATGCCACAGTAACTCGAATAAATCAATAGATATATTATTAGCAAGGGCAAACCAGCCAAATAATATTAGTACTATCCCCCAAANCAGAGATTTCCTCCAGAAAACAAATGTGACAATTACAAAAAGTAGAACCGGAAGCCATCCAACTGTGACAAGTCCCTGTTTACCTTTCCACCCAATCGTTTCCTGCCAAAGTCGTTCAAATNTGTAACCAGAAAAGTTATAGGTTTCAGNATAGAAGAACAAATCAATATTCCCTAAGCCACCTTTTTCATTTATGTGCNCAACAGCTGGTAGAATTCGAACCATTCCAACAAAAAACGTTATGCCGATAGCTANAAGAAAAACCTTAATCGGTTGAGTGTCAATCCGATCAACCGATTTGCTCTTAGGAAATATCCCGAACCCCGGAATTAGATTGAGCAAGCAAACCAATCCAACGTAAAACATCCCCATGAAGCAATTCAATTTCCCATCGGAAAGCATGGTGTAGAACACAATCGGCAAAATTATAATCGAAAGTTTATAACCACGGCAGGCCAACCCTATCAATAGTAAACACAAGGGAAGAAAGGTCGCATAAACCTCGTTGGGGTTTCCATCTTGGACTCGCAACGGAACAAATAAACTTAAGCCAAAAACCAATGCCGAAAAAAGTGATCCCCACTGTGTATATTCGAGGATGCAACGTGCAAAAGCATAAGTTGCTAATCCGCCAATCAACAACGCGAAAAAAACAATGAGCTTAAGTCCAATAATTGGGTCAAATAAAATTGTAATCAGAACCAAGGGGTTTAGAGTCGGATCTTCAGGATCTCCCAGTGTAGGGAAACCACCTCCTAACCAATGAGAACGCGTTGGAAAGGTATGATATTCGATTAAGCTTTTTCTGATGGCTTCATGACGAGAGGCATACTGGAGGAAATCTACATCAAAATTCAGCTTGCTCCAAGATTTAAAGACAGGAACTGAAGAAAGTGTAATAATTATGACGATGATGCTAATGGACAGAAAATCTGGTATCATCCTCATGGCTAAACCTTAAAAGCAACGTTTCGCCCCCAAACTGATTCGATTGAAAACCACAACATCGACACCCCCTATCCGGCGTCAATCACAGCTAGTCTGGCGCTGGGTTGCAAGCCGATCTCAGCGATATACAAAGATCGATTCTGTCTCAACTAGAAACTCTTTTTTGTAAAATAAAGGTTTTTAACCCTTTCTCCATCCAACACAAACCCAACAATTTTCCCATAATGATTCCGTTTGAAATATATATGGGAAAAAAACCATTCGTCACTTGTAAATCCTACTCCATCATATACCAACAAGATATCGTTATTTCGTATGTGTTGTGCAATCAGCTGCCCTTCATGAACAAGAATAGAGTAGGTTGTGTCAAGTTCCTGACTATAATAATCCCCTTCAAATTTTTTCAGCTGCTCTAATGTTAAATTGGAACTCGCATCCGAATGGACTAACTTCTTTGTTTGAATTTCCTGATTTGATGTGTGATTCATATCTGCTGGATCAGGGAAATCAACAAAGTGTAAATCAGCAATTTCATTAGCCCAACTGGTAGGATCAGAAGAGGCATAATTCGACAAGATAACGACGGAAAACATCCGATCAAGAAATCGAATCAAATGACTACGAAACCCTCGCCAAGATCCGCTATGATCAGCAATCCGTAACCCTTTATACATACCTACTCGTTGCCCAAAAGCATAGTCAATCTGTTCGCCACTGTTTAGCTTACCTTTTTGATGCATCAATTCAATCACCTGATCTCCACCAACCTGTTTATCATCAAAATTTAGGACCCACTTGGTTAGATCCTCTACTGTTGAATAGAGAGAGCTTGATCCCAAAGCAGTCAGGTTATCTACTGCATTGTAAAACCTTCCCTCATGTTTATAGTAGGAAGAAGCTCGATTTTTGACAATCATCTCATGGTTATCACAGACATAGGTGTTTGACATTTCTAAAGGGCGGAAGATGTTAGACGCAGTCCAATCAGAAAACAATTGGTTAGTTACTCGCTGTACTATTTCCGCCAACAAATTATAACTAGTATTCGAGTAGAGATACATTTGCCCAGGTTTAAAGTTTAAGGACTGCTGATGCTTAACCATTTTCAAAATATGCTGAAACGAAATCACATCATCCATTCGCACACCAGCAACAACCATTGATTGCACCCAATCTCTTAAACCACTGGTGTGATGAACCAAGTGTCGAACAGTAATCTTATCACCAAAATCCGGCATCTCGGGCAGGTACTTACAAACGTTATCATCAAGCGAAATTATTCCATCAAATGTCAATTTAGCAATAGCAAATCCAGTAAACTGCTTAGAAACCGAGGCAATATCAAAAACCGTCGATGGTGTAATCTGGGTTTCATGTTCCAAGTCAGCCATACCATAGCCTTGTTGATAAATCACACCTCCATTTCTAATTATTGCTAATACTACTCCTGGCTGATCCTGTTCATTATGTACATCAAACAACGCATCGATTTTCGATTCGAATGTCATGTTGCATCCAAGTAATCGGTGTTATAATCTGGTATTTCAGTTTACAATAAACTAGCTACCTCAAAATTTGTCAGCAGTATAATGGGCTGTCTTGGTAATCGACTATCTCCAAAAAACTGACTACTAATATCCGCACAATAAATACATATCAGCCGACAATGATAAAGTAAACTATACAGCACATCAGCAAAATTTAGTTTCCAAATCCAATCAAGTTTTCTAGCAACAACCTAAATTACAGAATAACTAAAAAACTAATGTATACCTACAGTAACTCATCTAACCAAAACCAACAGATAAAACCATTATAGACCAAGTTGGTACAATGGTCTTTCTCTTCGATTGTGCGGCCGATGCTAACTCGGATACCCCTGTGTTCAGCTAGCATTCTGCTAGTCGGGGGAACCACCTGTAACCGGCGGTATTAGCGCAACCTCGTCGTTATTTGAGAGTTTCGTTTCATGGTCAGCATATTGCCAGTTTACTGACATTTGCATCGTTTCAAAGAGTTCGGAAATTTCAGGTTTTTCCTCTTTTAATTGGTCC